>CBIHQZ010001050.1:0-3088 GCA_966212315.1 uncultured Myxococcales bacterium | reverse complement strand
TAGCCCGCGTTGATCGCCGCGTCCGCCGCGAGGTCCATGTCGGCGTCGGGCAGCACGATCATGTGGTTCTTCGCGCCGCCGAGCGCCTGCACGCGCTTGCCGTTCTTCGTGCCGTTCTCGTAGATGTATCGCGCGATCGGCGTTGATCCGACGAAGCTGATGGCGTTGACGTCGGGGTGCTCGAGCAGGCGATCGACCGCGACCTTGTCGCCGTGGACGACGTTGAACACGCCTTCCGGAAGACCGGCTTTGTGCAGCAGGTCCGCGCAGAAGTTGGTGACCGACGGATCGCGCTCGCTCGGCTTGAGGACGAAGGTGTTACCGGCCGCGATCGCGATCGGATACATCCACATCGGGACCATCGCGGGGAAGTTGAACGGCGTGATGCCCGCGACGACACCGACCGGCTGACGAATCGAATACGAATCGACTTCGGTCGAGACGTTCTCCGAGAACTCGCCCTTCATCAGGTCGGCGATGCCGCACGCGAACTCGACGACCTCGAGGCCGCGCTGCACTTCGCCGGCCGCATCGCTCAGCACCTTGCCGTGTTCGAGCGTGAGCAGGCGCGCGATCTCGTCGCGGTGTTTCTCGACGAGTTCGCGATATGCGAACAGCACTTTCGTTCGCTTCGCGAGCGACGACGAGCGCCACGATTCGGACGCTTTCTTCGCGGTCGCGACGGCGTTGTCGACTTCACCAGGGGTCGCGAGCGCAACCTTCGACGCGACTTCACCCGTGGCCGGATTGAACACGTCGGCCTGACGTTCGGCGGCCTTTTCGACGGGCTTCCCGTTGATCCAGTGCGGAATGACGTTCATGGCTTCCTCTCGCACGCGTCGTCACTGCGGGACGCGGCGGGGGAACCGTACACCATTCGTCCGCGCGGGCGGATCGCGAATGGATGATGCGAAGCGTCGCCGTTTCGACTGCGCAGCTCAGCGAGGGTCGGCCACGACCGTGGGCTGCAGCGAAGCGATCGGCGCGCGTCGAATCGCTTCTCGCGAGATCCGTCTCACGCCCGTCACTTCCGGGAGCGTGTCGCGCACCGCACCGAGCGCGTCACGCAGCGCCGCCATGTTTTCGAAGCGGTCGTTCGGCCGCTTCGCGAGCGCGCGCAACACGATCGCATCGAGCGCCTCCGGCACCGACTGGCATCGCGACACGAGCGGGTCCGGCTCGATCGCCATCTGCGCGTAGAACAGACCGCTCGGCGTCGCGGCGTGGAAGGGCATCGTTCCCGTGAGCGTGTAGTAGGCGAGCACCGCGAAGCTGTACTGATCCGCGAACGCGTACTGCTCGAACGTCTCGGTGATCCCGAGAATCGCCTCCGGTGCCATGTACGCGGGCGTTCCCACGATGCCGCGCGGCAGGGCCGGAAGATTCTCGGCGTGCATCGCCAACCCGAAGTCGGCGATCACCGGGCGGCCGTCTTCCGAGATCAGGACGTTGTCGCCCTTCACGTCGCGATGAACGATGCCAGCGCGGTGCAGCGCCGCGATCGCGTCGGCGACGGGGATGAGCAACTCGAGCGCTTCGCGAGCCGGGATGGCGCCTTCGACGTCGACCAGTGACGCGAGCGATCCCCCGCGGACACGCTCGAGTTCGATGAACGGCTGTGATTCGACTGCGCCGACTCCGAAGAACTCGACCACGTTCGGATGATGGAACCCGAGCAGCGAACGAGCCTCTGCGAAGATCGCGAGCTTCGCGTCGTAGCACTCCGCGCTCGTCATGAGCTTCACGGCGACGGCCCGGTTCTTCAGCTCGTCGTGAGCCTCGTACACCTCGGACATGCCGCCACGCCCGAGCACGCGCAGAATGCGGAGGCGTCCCTCGATCAGCGAACCGATGGAGAGTCGCGGCACCGCCGGCGTCTCGGCGGCGGGCGGAACGACGTCCTGGGTGTCTTCGACGCCCGAGATGCTCACTCCATCGAGACTGTCCGCGCTGGTACCCATCCCCGGAGTCTTTGCCCAAGAGCGCGTCGGCTGTTCATGCAGGTTCACAAGCGGGCGTTGTGCAACGGGGATGCCGCCGGACCAATGGCCGAACCGTGCTCACCTACACGACTGCGGTCACTGACCAGACGCGTTGTCGAGAAGTGGCTCGTATCCGTCCGAGACTGTTACAGGCCCGTCATGACCGCCGCGCGGTCCCGAAGTTTCCACTCCTCTTGGCTGCGGTGGGTAATCGCATCGTCGGCTGTTGTCTGTGCATGTGGGACTCCAGGCTCGCCCACGGTCGCACCTCGGCCGGTGATCTCGCGCACGGAGCCGATCCGTATCGCCAACGCGCTGCTCGACGAGATGCGCCGCGGTGCGTTGCCGGCCGGGGTGGATCGAGCGGTTGCGGATCTGGAAGCCGTCGTCGCGAACGAAGGGACGGGCTCGCGCGGACTCGAAGCACGGCGGCTCGCTTCGCGGCTTCTTCATGCTCGAGCACGCATCACGCGCGATCCCGCGGATCGAGAACGCGCGGTCGCATCGCTCGATGCTCTCGGCCAGGAACGCGGCGCGTTCGGATGCGCAGCGCGCGTGTCTTCGGCGGACCTTCTCGCGAACGCCGGCGACGTCGATGCGGCGCGCACGCGCTATCTGCAATACGAACGATCGTGTGGCACCGAGCCTGATCTCGCCCACGTGCACGCGACGCTCGCACTACTCGATCCCGCGACTGCTCGCGCGGCAACCGATGCGGTTCGCGCGCGTGTGCACAGTGTGTCCACGGGCGCGGCGAATCCGACCAGTGCGAATCGGACTTCGCGGTATCGCCGGATCGTCATCGATCCCGGCCACGGTGGTAGTGATCCGGGCGCCGTCAGCGCGACGGGTCTCTCGGAGAGCAGCGTCACGCTCGATGTCTCACGTAGACTCGCCGAACGTCTCGCGACGCTGCCCGGTGGCCTCGGCCGGCCGCTTCCAGACCCGCATCGCCAGGATGACGAAGATGTAGGTGACCGAATTGACGGCGAACAGCAGGAAGACACCCATCAGGCTGAGCAGGATCCGCCCGATCACCGGCCCGATCGTCCGCGCCAGGTTGAAGCCGGCGCTGTTCAAGGCGATCGCGGGGCGAAGCTGTGTCG
>CBIHQZ010001049.1:0-3090 GCA_966212315.1 uncultured Myxococcales bacterium | reverse complement strand
CCTGGCTGATGGGCGCCGCGCGCGTTCTCTCCGAGCACCGTGATGTCTGGCGCGGCACCGCACTCGTCGTGTTCCAGCCCGGCGAGGAAATCGGGCGCGGCGCGAAGAGCATGATGGACGACAAGATGGCCGAGCGCTTTCCGAAGCCCGACGTGATCCTCGGACAGCACGTCATGGTCGGCGCGGCGGGAACGGTCGGTCATCGATCGGGTGTGATTCTCTCGGCCGGCGACAGCATGCAGGTGAAGCTGTTCGGTCGTGGCTCACACGGCTCGCAGCCGCAGACGTCCATCGACCCGGTGATCATGGCGGCCGCGACGACCATGCGACTGCAGACGATCGTGTCGCGCGAGATCTCTCCGCTCGAGAGCGCGGTGCTCACCGTCGGCGCGCTTCAAGCCGGCACGAAAGAGAACATCATCCCCGACGACGCGACGCTGAAGCTGAACGTGCGAACGTACGACGAGGATGTGCGCGCCCACATCCTGTCGGCGATCGAGCGCGTCTGCCGTGCCGAGTGCATGGCTTCGAACGCTGAGAAGCCGCCCGAGTTCACGCCCCTCAGCAGCTACCCGCTGACCGTGAACGACGCCGCGTGCTCGGCGCGCGTGGCAACGGCGTTCGAATCGCAGTTCGGCGAGCGTGCGTTCGAGACACCGCCGGCGTCCGCGAGCGAAGACTTCAGCGTCTTCGGCC
The DNA here is from genome assembly GCA_966212315.1 of uncultured Myxococcales bacterium. GTDB lineage: Bacteria > Myxococcota_A > Polyangia > Polyangiales > CBIHQZ01. The sequence goes on along the minus strand of CBIHQZ010001049.1, from coordinate 2,394 downwards.
GGCAATGGAACGCCCCGTACGTCTTCTGGATCGTGGGCGGCACGGATCCCGCGGCGTACGCCGAAGCGCAGCGAACCAAGACACTCGACGCGCTTCCCAGCAACCATTCCCCGCGGTTCGCGCCGGTGCTCCACCCGACGCTGCAAACCGGTCTCGAAGCGATGCTCACCGCCGCGTCCGCGTGGCTTTGTCCCGTCGAATAGCGCGAGTGGCGATGGAACACGCACTCTTCGTTCTGGTGGACCTCCTCGGCACGATCGCGTTCGCGATCAGCGGCGCCGCGGCAGCGACGGAGCGGCGACTCGACTTGTTCGGGGTCTACGCCGTGGCGTTCATGACCGCGTGCGGCGGAGGCATCGTGCGCGATCTGTGCCTCGGCACCGTGCCACCGGTCGGCATCTCGGACTGGCGCTATCTCGCGTGCTCGGCCCTCGCTGCGACGATCACGCTCTGGGCGAATCGCTGGGTCGAGCGGCTCAAACACCCCGTCGCGTTCTTCGACTCGCTCGGCCTCGGCCTCTTCGCAGTCGTCGGCGCGCACAAGGCCCTGCAGCACGGCGCGCACGTCGAGGCCGCGATCATCCTCGGCGGCGTCACCGCAGTCGGCGGCGGCGTGATGAGAGACGTGTTGCTCACGCGCGTTCCGGTGATCCTCGCAAAAGAGATCTATGCGCTCGCTGCGCTCGTCGCCGCGGCCATCCAGGTCATCGGCGAGATAAGGGGATGGTCGATCGGCCTGACGCCCTGGCTCGCGGCCGGCGTGTGCCTCGTGATCCGGTCGCTTGCGATGCGCTACGCATGGGGGCTTCCGATCGTCGAGCGCCGGTGAGATCGCCATCCCTTCGTGCTGCTACCACCCGCCGGCTAGCACGAGCCCTGCCCCATCGCCGATCGCACCGATCGTGACGACCGGCGCGTTCGGTCGTTCGTGCAACCACGGGATCACCGTGCCGATCACGCTACCCATCAACGCGCCGAACAAGACATCCGTCGGGAAGTGCCGACCCGACGCGATTCGCAACGCGCCCACCGCACCACCGAACGTCGCGGCGCCCGCATACGGGATCCAGCGCCACCACGCGTTCGGATGGCGCCGCGCGATCACCCACGCGAGGCTCAGACCCGCTGCGAGCGCAGTGCTCGTATGCGCCGAGTAGAACGACAGATAGTTGTCGGGCTCGGCGAGCAGCGGATCGTCCGCGGTGCGCCGGTAGAGCATGGGCCGCGGACGCTGGACTCCGAGCTTCACGAACTGATTCAGTGCGCCCGACACGAGCACGGACTCCGCGATCACCGCGACATCCTCGAACGCTTCGCGCCACTCGCCGCGAGTGCCCCACACGTCGAAGCTGACCGTCGCCGCGACGCCGACGAGACCGACCACGACCGAGGCATCCGCGATGGTCGCGAGCGTGTCGTTCCGGTGCCCCGCGAGCCATCGATCGATCGGCAGCACGTCGGCCGCGTTGCATGGACACGAGCCGACGACGATGCGATTCAGAAGCAACTGCGACGTCCCCCACCACGCGCCCGTTGCAACCATCACCGGGATGTCTGCGGGGAGCAGGAGCCGTTGCGGGTGACGACGGACGATGGTCTGTCGGCGCGGAGTTGCTTGTGCGTGAGTGGCAGGCGCCCACGCGACGAGCGCGCAGATCAGAACGAAGCAGGTGCCGCGCATCGCGACGATCCTCCGAGCACCGGGTAGCTCATGACGCGTCTCGATGGTCGAACACTCGAGGCGGCCCGACGAGCAAGAACAGCGAGACGGCGAACGATCGTGGGCACGGTCCGAGCCCGTCGTGGTCAGGGCAACGTCGCCCCCGCTCGCTGCGCGAGCACCAGCGACTCGATCGACGACCCGTCGTCGCGGAAGGCCTCCCACGAGAGCGTCGTCGGGCCCGCGGTGAGTATCCCGAAGCCGTGCGTGCTCTCGCGTTGATGCACCCACGGCTGCCGCGGCAGGACCGAATACAGCGGCGCGCCCGCTCCGCCGAAGATGAGGTACCGCGTCCCCTGCCCCATCGGGACGACCGCACCGTGCGCGATCGGCTCGGTCGACTCGTAGTTGTGCACGTGACCCGAGAGGTCGAGGTCCACGTGGTAGCGATCGAAGAGCGGCATCCACGCAGCGCGCGTGATGGCGTCGGGGTGATGCCCCACCGCGTCGGTGTAGATCGGTTGATGGTGCATCGTGACGACCCACGGCGTGCGTGCCCGATCGATTGAACCGAGCGTCGCGTTGAGGAAGTCGACCTCTTCGCCCTCGATGTCCGCGTTCGTCTCGGTCGTGTCGTTCAGCGTGATCACCCGCAATGGGCCGTACGTCTGCGCGAACCAGTGCTCGTCGAACTCCACGTTGTTCGCCGGAGGAAACGCGAACTGGTCGTAGTA
>CBIHQZ010001048.1:0-3090 GCA_966212315.1 uncultured Myxococcales bacterium | reverse complement strand
GGGGTTCGTTCGCTACGGCGGCGGCGGGAGCATCACGCTGCGCACGCCGGCCTGTGCGAATCACGAGGGCGGTGCGCGCGTGCTCGATGCATCGAACGGCCGCGCGACGATCGGATTCCGCTCTCGCCGGGCCCATCGCGCGTTTCTCGAGGCGAATCGTCACGCGACGATCGAGCCGGACTTCCGCGGCATCGTCGAGAACCTCGACGACTGAGTCTCAACGCGCTTCGCATGCGCGCTTCGTCACGTCGTGACGGAACGCGAAGAGACGCTCGAGACGGTCGCGCGCGATCGGCCCACCGAACAGATTGCCCAGACGGCCGAGTGGCAGCTCGTAGGTGACATCGTCGATGAGATGCGTCCCTGTGCCGGCGGATTCGAACCGATGCCGGTGCCGCCAGTGGCGAAAGGGTCCACGAACCATCTCGTCGGTGAACCCGTGCGGCGGGTCGTACTCGACATGCACCGCCTCGATCGTCATCGGGAGCGCCCCGAGGCGGCCCTTCGGGATCACGCGAGTTCCCACGGCGAGAGATTGCGGCGGCTGCACCACGCGAACCGGGTCCCACGGGGGCGTCAGGCGCGTCAGGGCATCGGGGCGCTCGTGGAACGCGAACACCCTTTCCACCGGCGCCTCGACGTAGGTCGTCTTTACGAAGCGCTGGCGCATTCGCCCATCGGATGCCGCACTGCGGAGCCGCGTGTCGCGAACTCGTCCGTGCGGTGCGAAAGCCCTTGCTCTGGAGACGCGCCTGCACCAAAAGCGGCGGGCTCCATGATCACGCTGAACTCCGTCACCAAGCGATTCGGTCCCAAGATCCTGTTCGAGGACGTCTCGATGCAGTTCGATCCCGGCAAGCGGTACGCGCTCGTCGGCGCGAACGGCGCGGGAAAATCGACGCTGCTGAAGGTGTTCGCGGGCGATGAAGACATCGACGCGGGCACGGTGGAGATCCCGAAGAAGCTCAAGGTCGGCGTCCTCCGGCAGAACCAGTTCGAGTACGACGAGTGCCGGATCATCGACACGGTGATCATGGGCAATCGCGCGCTCTGGGACGCGATGCAGGAGAAGGAAAAGCTCTACGCGGGTGAGATGACCGACGAAGTCGGCATGCGCCTCGGCGAACTCGAAGCGATCGTCGCGGACGAAGACGGCTACACCGCCGAAGCGCGCGCAGCCGAAGTGCTCGAGGGTCTCGGCATTCCCGCCGCGCGACAGCTCGATCGCATGGACACCCTCGCCGGTGGCTACAAGCTCCGCGTGCTCCTCGCGCAGGCGCTCTTCACGGGCGCTGACGTGTTGCTGCTCGACGAGCCGACGAACCATCTCGATCTCGACTCGATCCGATGGCTCGAGGGGTATCTCACTCAAGACTTCCGCGGAACGTTGCTGGTGGTGAGTCACGACCGTCACTTCATGAACGCGATCGCCACGCACGTTGCCGACGTCGACTTCCAGACCGTCACCGTGTTCACCGGCGACTACGACGACTTCGTCGAAGCGAAGACCACCGGCAAGCTGCAGAACGAAGCGGACATCGCGCAGAAGAAGAAGCGGGTCGCCGACCTGAAGGACTTCGTCGCGCGCTTCGGTGCGAGCGCGAATCGTTCGAGTCAGGCGCAGTCGCGTGTGAAAGAGATCGAGAAGCTCGAAGCGGGCATGACGGTGAAGCGCTCGAGCGTCGTGCGGCCGTACATCAAGTTCGAGATCGACAAGCCCTCGGGGCGCGATGTGCTTCGCGCGGAAGGGCTCTCGAAGCGGTTCGGCGACAAGGTCGTGTTCGACAACTTCAGCTTCAACATCAACCGCGGCGACAAGCTCGCGGTCATCGGCCCGAGCGGCATCGGCAAGTCCACGTTGCTCAAGATGCTCGTCGACGAGTACAAGCCCGACGCGGGATCGGTCGTGTGGGGACACGAGACGAGCGTCGGTTACTTCGCGCAGGACCATCACGAGTCGCTCGAGAAGGGGCTCACCGCGTACGAGTGGCTCCGCCGCTTCGACGACAACGCCACGACCGAGCAGGTGCGTTCGTGCCTCGGCAAGCTTCTCTTCAGCGGTGAGTCGGCCTTGAAGCAGACCGAGAATCTCTCGGGTGGCGAGGCGGCGCGTCTGCTTCTCGCGAAACTGATGCTCTTGCGCAACAACGTGTTCGTGATGGACGAACCGACCAATCACCTCGACGTCGAGAGCATCGACGCATTGCTGCAAGCGCTGCTCGAGTACAAGGGAACGGTCATCGTCACGAGCCACGATCGGCACTTCGTCGGCAAGCTCGGAACGCGCGTGCTGGAACTCACCGCGAACGGGCCGCGGCTCTTCAGCGGGACGTACGACGAGTACCTCGCCCGCGAGGGGACGGACTACCTCCGCGCCGACGATCGCGCGCGCGGCAAGGGGAAGCGGTAGCGCGTTCGTTCAGAACGAGACGATCACCTGCGGGCCCGCGGAGCCCGGGACGATCGCCCATCGCATCTCGTTCGCGCGCGACCAGGGGATGTGGCGGCCTTCGACGTCTGCGTGATGCGACACGTAGCGATTCCACGCGTCGACCATCCCGCGTGGATGCGTGATGTTCGAGAGCTGTCCGATGACGAGCCCGGCGCCGAGATTGATGGCGCCTGACTGCGGCTGATTCGCGGCGAACGTGATGATCGCCCACGATCCGAAGCCCACTGCCGCGCGCGCGAGCTGCGCGGGCCACGAGCCGACGAATGCCTCGACGCGTGCGCACTCGCGAAACGCTTGCTCCGCGGTACGCAGTCGAATCGACCAGGGGTCGCTCGTGCGCGAGAGATAGCCGCGCAGATCGTCGGCCGCGTGTGATCCGTGTTCGTCGTTGACCAGCACCGAGGCGAGCCCGAGCAGTGATCCGGTGCCGCCCACGATGCCGGCCGGAAGTTCGTTGATGCCGAAGATCGCGGGGCGGATCGCACTGCCGACCGCGAGGGTCGAGAAGCCGATGATCCAGCCATAGCGCCAGATGCGTTCGGCGGGTTGGATGCGATCGAGCGTGCGCTGGATGAACGCCACGCGTTGCTGCGCGTCGCGCTCGTCACGGCGAGGATCTTGATCTTCGGGTTCGTGTA
>CBIHQZ010001047.1:0-3090 GCA_966212315.1 uncultured Myxococcales bacterium | reverse complement strand
ACGCTCGCACGCGCAACGCGTGGCAGGCCGCGATCGACGCATATCTCCGAGCGGCCGAGGCCGCCACCGACGCATCGCTGATCGCACGTCTGCACGTGCGCGCGGCCGTTGCGATGGAATCGGCGAACGATATCGAACGAGCGCGCGCGATGTTCGATCGCGTGCTCGCGGATCACCCGGGCGACCTGGACGCGGCGGCGGGCTCGGTTCGGACGGCAGGGAAGCTCGATCGATGGGACGACGCGATGCGCGTTGCGGTGACCGCCGCAGTCGCGCTGCAGGAACTCCCGGGGTCGTTGGTGGAGACGCTGGAGCACGCCGCGCGCGAATCGGGCGCATGGGAAGCCGCTGCGCGATCGCTCGCAAACGCAATTGCCACCGGTGCTGCGTCCGGAGATCTCGCGGCGCGCCTGGAACACCTCGTCGCGCGCTGGCATCGCGACGAACTGCACGACACGCGCGCTGCCATCACGTCACTCGAGCGAGCCATCGCGCACACGCCGAATCTGGATGCGGTGCGCGCGCTGGTGGACGCGCGAAGAGCAACGCCGGACCGTGCGCTCTTCGACACGCTGACGCTGCTCGCGCGGATCGATCCGGGTGATCCGTCGGTGTCGCTGGAGGCCGCGCGCACCGCGATCGACACGCTTGCTTCGCGTGACCTGGCACGTCCGCATCTCTCGGCGTTCATCGACGCACTGGTCGCAAGACTTCGTGAAACGCCGGCCACCGCGCTCGTCGCGAGCGATGCAACCTGGGTGCTCGATCACGCCGTCGATCACGACCTGGCTGTGAGCGACGACCAGGCCGCGCGCACGCTGCTCGCGACAACCGAATCGCTGCCGCCGACCGAGACCGGTCGATGGATCCGACGGCACGCCGCCGCACTCGCTGAAACCCGGCTCGCAGATCCGGCGTTTGCGATCGGGCTTTTCGGTTCGCTTCATCGCGATGCGCCGGATGATAGAGACACGGTGGCCTCGCTCGCCGCGCTCTACGAGCGAACGAATGATCCGGCTCGGTGGCGCGACATGCTCGAGCGATTGCTCGCGCTGCTGCCCACTGTCGATGAACGCATTGCGGTAAGGCTCCGTCTCGCGGACGCATACGATGCGCTCGGCGAGCGTGCGGCGGCGATGGCCACGTTGCGCGCAAGCCTCGACGATCGACCGGGTGAGCCCGCTTCGCTCGAAGCACTCGGACGTCGACTCACCGACGACACGCGCTACGGCGATCACGCCGCGTTACTGGTCGAGCAGGCGATGCGACTCGAGGGTCCGCAACCCGAACGCGCGATCGAACTCTGGCAGCGTGCCGCCGACGTTCGCGAAGACCGACTCGGCGACCTCGAAGCCGCGCTCGAAGCGCACGCACGCGCGGTGGCGCTCGCACCCGGTGTCAGCTCGCTCGACGCCATCGCGCGTCTTCACGTCGCACGCGGAGATCATGCGGCGGCGGCGCGCGCACTCGACGCGGTGCTCTCGCTCGCCGCGACCGACCGAGTCCCTGAATTCTCTGTGCGGCTGGCGCGTTCGCTGAATGCGACGCGACATCACGACGCCGCGATCGCGGTGCTGACCCGCGCGCTCGCGACCCATCCGGGCGCGACCGAGGCGCGCACGCTCCTCGTCGAGCATTATCGCGCCGATCAAGCGTGGGACGCGCTCGCGTCGACACTTGCGGCCGGCGTCGACCACGCCGCGGATGCCCGCGAGCGAACGCGACTGCTCCGCGAAGCGGCCGCGATTCATCTCGATCGCCGACTCGACGCGATGGCCGCGATCCCGTTGCTCGAGCGTGCCGTCGCCGAGGTTCCAAGCGAGGCTTCGCATCGCGTCGCACTGGCGGGCGCACTGCGCAGCGCGGGTCAACTCGACGAGGCCGAGCGCGTGCTCGATGCGCTGCTCCAGGACTACGGACGAAGACGCCCGACCGAGCGCGCCATGGTGCATCTCGAACTCGCACGCATCGCGCAGCAACACGGGCAGCTCTCGGTAGCGCTCGAACAACTCGAGACCGCGAGTTCGATGGACATGGTCCACACGGGGATCCTGCGATTGCTCGGCGACCTGGCGCGCGACGACGGGCAACTCGATCGCGCCGAACGTGCGTATCGAACGCTCTTGATGATCGTTCGGCGGCACGACCCGAACCGCGACGACGGAACCAGTCCGCAAACGATCGGCCCCGCAGAAGTGATGCTCGAACTCCATTGGCTGGCGGAGCAGCGCGATCCGCAGCGCCGGTCACGCGAACTGCTCGAAGGAGCGTTCGAGCTGGCTGCCGCGAGCGTCGCGGAGTCGCGCCGAATGGAACGCACGCTGCGTTCGCGCGCGGCTCACGACCTGTTGATCCGCGCGCTGCGGGCCCGCCTCGGTCGCGCGAAAGATCCCGAAAGCGGGGCAGATGCACTCAGTGATCTCGCCGATGCGCTCGATCTGATTCCGGGCGCCGAGCAAGAAGCACTCGATGCACGACTGCAGGCGCTCGCCAATGCTCCGCGCGCCGCAGTACTGCACGACAAGATGCTCGCGGTTGCCAAACGCTCACAACGGCTCGGCCCCTATGTCGACATGCTCGGCGAACTCGCAGCCCGTGCGCGCGATGATGGCGAAACCGATCTCGCCGTCGACGTGTCCGCGCGTCTCGCGGATGTCGAGATCCAGCATCTGGGTCGCATCGATCGAGGCATCGAAGCACTGCGCCGCGCAGAAGCACTCGGTGGAACGAACCCGCGCATCTCGTTCGCGCTCGCCGATGCGCACGGTCGCCTCGGCGACGACGCGGCTCGACTCGACGTGCTGCGACGGCTTGCCGATGCCGCGCCGGCCGCGGTGGAAGCGACCCACCGCGCCGAGGCGTTGTACCGGATCGCGGATCTGCAACTCGGGCGCGCGGAACTCCGCGACGAGGGTGTTCGCACGCTGATTACGGCGCTTCAACGCGATCCGCAGCCCACCCGGGCGGCGGCGCTTCTGGGCACCGCTGCGGTCGGCGCTCCCCACGATGCGCCGCTGCTCGCGCTGTACCTTCGCGTGGCGCGCGAGTCTCGCGACGAACGGCTGCTGCTCGATGCGCTCGAACGCAATG
>CBIHQZ010001046.1:0-3092 GCA_966212315.1 uncultured Myxococcales bacterium | reverse complement strand
GTGGTCGCATGCGGCGCGACGAGCTGCGGTCCGCGCGCGTCGTATTGCAGACTGAATCGCGGTTCGAGCGACTCGGCGAGCGATGCATCGAGACGGATCTGCCCCGCATCGGCGAGGCCGAACGCTTCGACCGCGCGGTCCATCGCGTCGCCCGCGAGCCGCGTCCCACGCGGATGCGCACGCCCCAGCGAGAGGCCTACCCGCACGCGCGGCACGAGTTCGCGCATCGCCATCGCCGCGCGCGCCGCGCGATCGAGATCGTCGTCGAGTGAACGCGCCAGGCCGAACGTTCCCACCAATCGTCCGCCCGCGATCGGATGCACATCGCCGCCGTGCGCGACGACGGCGCTCGCCGCGGCACTCGACTGCATGGGGTTCTCGACGGCGGCGAAGACCACCGCGACGACCCGCTGTTCCTGCGTTCCGGGCGCTTCGGTGACGACCGAATTCGCGGTCGGTTCGAAGGCCTCGCGAGCCGCGTCTTCGACTGCTTCGGCAAACGCCCGCATCGAGCGAAATCGCGCAGCGGGATCTTTCTGCAGCGCGCGATGGATGACGTCTTCGATTCCGGCCGGCACCTCGGGGCGCAAGGTACGCACGCGCGGCGGTTCCTCGAGCAAGACGCGTCCCATGATCGCGAGCGGATCGACGCCACCGAACGGCCGCTTGCCGGTGAGCATTTCGAAGAGCATCACCGCGAGCGAGTACACATCGCTGGCGGGGCTCACGGGTTCGCCGCGCGCCTGTTCGGGAGAGATGTAGACGGGGCTGCCGAGCACGACGCCGTCGGCGGTCACCGCGGAGACGTCGGGCGCGATCGCGATGCCGAGATCGATGAGCGTCGCTTCGATCTGATCGCCGCGCGTGCGAATGATCACGTTTCCCGGCTTTACGTCGCGATGCAAGATGCCGATCGCGTGAAGCGCCGCGAGCCCTTCGGCGCATTGGAGCGTGACCGAGACGGCCTGTTCGAAGGTCATCGGCGCGCGTGGAAGAACGCGTGCGAGCGTTTCGCCTTCGAGCCATTCGGTCACGATGTAGTGCCGCGCGCGCGCATCGCGACCGTGGGCGAGATAGCGGACGACATGCGGGCTCACGCTGCGGGCGAGGAGCAGCGCTTCGCGGTCGAATCGCTTTCGAACTTCGTCGTCGAGCAGATCGTCGCGCAGCAGTTTCACGGCCACGATCGCCTGCGTGGCGTGATCGAACGCGCGATACACCTCCCCGAATCCACCGCGTCCGACGACGGTGCGGAGTTCGAAGCGTTCTGCGACGACGTCGCCGAGCATTGCGGGCGCGATGGTAGCAGCACTGGGTTGCGCGCCGGCGCCGCTGTTCGGTGCCTGGCGAAACGATTCGTCCGCGCCCACGCAACCTCGCGCGGGTCGGGTCGAGAAGTGCACTCGAACGGAGGCACTCATGAACACTCGAACGCTCGGCACGGTTGCACTGAATCTCACGCTCCTCGTCGGATGCACGCGGCAGGTACCCACGGCGACGGCGGTCACTGCACGACGCGAAGCCCCCGCGGCTCCGATTGCGCCATCGGTCGCGCACGCAGACGCGCCGGTCGCTTCGCCCGAAGAAGTCGCGCTGGCCGCAGGCGTCGAGCGATGTCTGCGCGGGCAGGGTGACGCATGCGCGTTCGCCGGTGCGCCGTTCGCGGCGATCCCGGAGGGCGTCGATAGAGCGCGCGCTCTGTATCGCCGCGGTTGTGCCGACGGGAGTGCGATGTCGTGCGAATTTGCGGCGCTGAGCATCGAAGACGGACGCGGTCTCGCGGAGGACGTCGAGGCGATGGAATTCTTCGAGCGCGCCTGTGCGGAGGGCGCGGGGAGCGCAACGAGTTGCGCTCGCATCGGCATGTTCGAAATGGCCGCGCATCCGGGACGCGCGGCCCGGCCCGATCGCGGCGCACACTTCGTCCGCCTGGCGTGCGACCTCGGTGACGACGGATCGTGCGCGCTGGTCCCTGGATTTCATGCGTCCACGCCGCGCCACGCAGTCGCCACGCTCGCTCGCGTCGGTCCGGCCGAGATCTCTCGGGCGGCCGTGGATCACGCGGCGGATCTCACGCGCTGCGGCGCCGCGGTCGCCGGCGATGACGCCACCGCCGTCTTCGCGATCAGCACCGAATCCACGGGGCGGGTCATCGGTGCGACGGTCGCCGGACCGCTCGGTGCTCTCACGGAAAGCGCCGAACGCTGCCTTGCCCTGGCAGCCCACGAATGGCGTTTCCCGTACGCGCAGCACGCCTCGGTCGCGTTGCTGACGCTCCGCGCGACGACTGCGCCGTAGCGCCACGACCACGCGCCCTACACCGCTCGCAACCAATCACCGCGAGCGGTGTAAGCTTCCGCGCGGAGGGACGCGGCTTGATCACGTGCGAAGTGAACGTCGGTCGGCTCATGGAGGTCCGCTTCGTGTCGCCGATCCCCCCGGCCGAACTCACCGCGTATACCGACCTGCGCCGTCGCGCAGCGCTGAAGCTCGGACACGAGCGCGTCGTGTGCGTGGACTTCTCGCGCTGCGACGTGCTGCCGCCGGAACTCGCCGATCAGCTCGGCGCGCAACGCGTGGGCGTGATCGAACCGCTGCGCAACGCGGTGCTCGTTCCCGCCGACCGCGCTACGCTCGGCTTGCAGATCGAGCGCATTCTGCGCGAGGCGAAGAACCCGGTGCGCCGCGCGTTTCGCAAGCGCGAGGAACTCATCGTGTGGCTCGACGAGGTGCTTCGCCCCGACGAGCGTGTGCGCCTTCGGTCGTTCCTCACCGACGCGCGCTGAGCCCCGCCGCGTGCTTCACGGTCCGCTGCACTGCACGTAGCGCAGCGAGACCCCGCAGTTGTTCGCGCCGCGGAAGTACGGACGCATGCCGTTCGAGAGCACGGCGTACGAGTTGGAACCGCTCGCGTGACAGACGCGGTCCCACGTGACGATCCCGGCGCGCGAGTCGTATTGCGCGGGATGTCCACTCGGATGGATCCACGCCGTCGCGTACGTGATGCGAGTCGCGCACGCGGTCGGCGCCTGGGTGCAGTTCGAATAGTTGAACCGCATCGAGCAAGCGCTGCTCCCGCGGAACACGGGCTG
>CBIHQZ010001045.1:0-3092 GCA_966212315.1 uncultured Myxococcales bacterium | reverse complement strand
ACCGTGATCGCGCCCGACGGCCGCGACGATGCGGCGATTGCATTGTGCGCGACGGTCGCGATGGTGTTGCTCGCACCAGTGGTGCCGCCAGAGGGCGACGCGATCTTCGGCTTCCAGGGGGCACGCGCGCGATGGGAGAAGTCGCGCCGCGGGTGAATCGACTCACCCGAGGAAGCACGCCCCCTCGCCGCGATAGGTCGGCACGCGTTCGACCACGCGATCGCCACGCACGAACAGGTACTCGCGAAAGTGCTCGGCCAACTCGCCGGCCTTTGCGTGACGGAAGAACAGCGGGTCACCGAACGCGACGTCCCATCCGCGCGGCAAGGTCACGGGCGTCTGCACTTCACCGGTGCCTTCGGTTTTGAAGAGCGTCATCGCCGACGGCAGCCATGGTCGCGGTAATCGATCGGGACCCGCTTCGCCCGACGCGACATAGCCTCCGCCTTGGCACGTCACGATTCGTTCGCCGCCCGGACGCCGCACCACCTGCAGCGCAAAACCGATCGCGGGCCGCAGCGCGAGGCCGCGGTAGTAATCGAACAGGTGCGAGTCGACGAAGCCCGATCCCGCTGTGACTTCGGTGAGCGCCGACTCGCGCGTGCACCACGCGAGGCTCCCGGTGCCGCCGCCGTTGAACACGCGAGGCGCGAGTTGTTCGCGCGCGAGTGCATCGGCGAGCGCGCGCCGCGTCGACTCGACGTGCGGTCGCGACTTCACCCGCAGCCAGTGCTTCACGCCGTTGAGCGCGGGCGCGTACGGATTCGCATCGCCGAGCCCCGCGATGTGCGCCTCGTAGCCCATCACACCGTCGAATCGAACCGACGCGCTCGATGCGATCCGCCGTGCGAGCGCGACCACGGCTTCCACCGTTCGCAGCGGACTTCGGCGCACCCCCACCACGACGCGGTCACCGGCGGGTCGCCATGCGAGATCGATCTCCACGACGAGCGGAAGCTTCACGCCGCGCGCACTCGCCAGCCGCTCGACCGCCGCCACGTGCTCCTCGCAATCGACCACCATCGACGCATTCGCGCCGTGTGCATTCGCTTCTACGAGCGCTTCGAGTTCGCGGGTGCGGAGCGTCGGGTACGCGAGCAGGAGGTCGGCGAATCCCTGCCGCGCGAGATGAAGCGTCTCGTGCGCGGTGTACGTCATCAGGCCACGAACGACGTCAGCGCCCCGCGCCGCGATGTATTTCATCAGCGCGACGCATCGGATCGACTTCGACGCGAGACGCAGTGTCTTGCCGTTCGCGCGGACACCCGCGAGGAGCGTGTCGACGTTGCTGTCGACAGCATCGAGATCGACGATCGCCGCGGGAAGCACGGCGTCCTCCAGGACCGTTCGGTAGCGCTCCCACTGCGCGCGTTCCGCGGCGTGTTGGTTCATCGCCGCGGAATCATCGCGCACTCCGTCACGCCGCGCGCGACGGGACCGACAGAAACGAGTTACCCCGCCGCCGCGGCGTCGGCACTCGCCTCGGAGGACTTCTTCCCGAGGATGTCGCACATCGTGCCGAGTTCGGTGAGCGCTTCGATCGCGCGATCGAGATCTTCGTACGTGTGGCCGCGCGTGACGTTGAGACGAAGGCGTTCCTCGCCCTTTTTCACGCCCGGATACGTGATCGGGACCATGTAGAGGCCCTTCTCGTAGAGCATGTGGTGCATCACGAGGGTCTTCTGCTCGTCGCGCACCATCACCGGCATGATGTGCGTGTTGCTGATCCCGAGATCGAAGCCGCGACGCGTGAGGTTGTCGCGCATGTACGTCGCCTTCTCGTGCAGTTCCGCGACCAGCGCAGGGCCGTTCTCTTCGAGCATGTCGAGAATCGTCGCCGCGGCCGCCACGATCGGCACCGGCAGCGTCGCGCTGAACACGAACGAGCGCGCCACGTGCTTGATGAGATCGATGATGGCATCGCTCGCCAGGATGATTCCGCCGATTCCGCCGAACACCTTCGAGAAGGTACTCACCACGATCGGCACGCGCCCTTCGAGTTGCAGCGTCTCGAGCGCGCCGCGTCCGTGCGTGCCCAGTGTTCCCGAGCCGTGCGCGTCGTCGACGACCAGCACCGCGTCGTTGCGCTCGCACACTTCGACGATCTCCACGAGCTTCCCCATGTCGCCGTCGAGCGAGTAGATCCCCTCGACGAGGACCAACGCGTTCTTGCGCTCGCGCGACTTGAGAATGCGCTCGAGGCTCTTCGCCGAGTTGTGATTGAAGAACCGCACTTCCGCCTGACGACCCGGAATCCCGGCCGCGAGGAAGGTGCCGTCGAGAATGCAGGCGTGCGAGAGGTTGTCGAGAACGAGCGTCGTGTCCTTGTCGGCCAGCGCCATGATCGTTCCGACCATCGCCTGGTAGCCGGTCGTGGTGACGAGCGCCTTCTCGAACCCGAAGTACTTCGCGAGGCGTTCTTCGAGCTTCACGTGCTCGACGGTCGTCGCCTGGATGCGCGAACTCGAGAGACCGCACGCGTACTTGTCGATCGCCTTGTGCGCGGCTTCGATCACGCGCGGGTGATTCGTCAGACCGAGGTAGTCGTTCGAACTGAAGTTCAGGATCGCGTGTCCGTCGACGCTGGTGCGAATGCCGCCCGATTCGAAGGGGCGAAAGAACGGGTACACGCCCATCTCGCGCGCTTCACGCACACGAGCGAGCTCGTTATGGGCCTTTTCGTCGATCCAACTCATCGAGGTTCTCTCCGGTCGCGCGGTCGCGCGTTCCCATACACCATTTGACGGCGGTTGCAGCCCGCGTACCGCGCTCGAGCCGGCGAGAAGCGCCATAACTTCGCGAACCGCGGCTTCCGATGCGTAGGGTATTTCGCGGGCTCACTGCCACGTCCGCGACCCGTGGCACCGCGGTCGCTCACTCCACGCGGTCACCCGCCCACGCGAGCAACGCACTCAGCCCCTCTCTCGACGACGCCCTGCGTCCTCGCGCAATCGCGGGCGTCGGAGGGAGAGGGGCGCGCGGCAGCGCTCACCATTGGTCATGAATGTGCGCGCGGCGCTCACCGACGGATTCCCGGCGGTGAACCCGCGGCAACGACTCCTAAGCTTCGCCTGCGCGAAGCTCGCGGTGAC
>CBIHQZ010001044.1:0-3094 GCA_966212315.1 uncultured Myxococcales bacterium | reverse complement strand
CCCGACGGCATCCCGCGCCCCGAAGAGTTCGAGCCGATCCTCGAGACTTCGCCCGACGATCTCGAAGCCCGCGAGAGCGCGATGTCCTGGTACGCGCTGTTCGCGCCGGACGCCGCGAAAGCGAAGCACCACACCCGCGAGATGCTGCGCTGGCATCCCGACTCGCACTCGATCTACGCGAACAACATCACGCTGTTCGATCGAGAACCCGCGTTCCGCGGAGAGGTGGAGTCGGCGCTCGAGGCGATGCGGGCAACGGGGAGACGCGAACATGGCTTGCTCGCGACCCTGGCATCCGTCGTCGCTCATCGTGCGATCGCGCCGCGATTCGAAAGCGACGTGCATCGCCACTTCTGGCTGCAGTACTTCGGATTGCCCGACGACTATCCGATCGAGTCACACGCGAGCGAAGCGAGGGCGCGCAAGGCGGTCGGCTACCTGCGCGAAGCGATCGCAGCGGCGCATGATCCGGAGGATTCGTTCTCCGTGGGCCTCTGCGCGAAGCAATTGCTCGACCTGTTGATCGGTCTGAATCAACCAGAAAAGGCTGCCGATGCCGCGGCGGAGATACTCCGCGCGAGCGAGCGCGCGCCGATGCCGGAGTTGCAGCTCACGTATGGATTGCTCCTCGTGGATCTCGGTCGTTGGAACGAAGCGCGTACTGCATTCGAAGCGGCGATCGAAGAGGACCAAGGGCAGTTTCAGTCGTGCGGTCACTTGCCCGCTCGCGCACGTCTCGGGCTCGGAACGGTCGCGTTGGTGCACGACGATGATCTCGCGCGCGCGATCGAACACCTGCTCGCCGCGTCCGCGGTCGCGCCCTGCATCCACACGCGGCGTCAGGGCGTGGGCGTCGGTCTGGCGCAGCGACTCGTCGATCGCGGAGAGCGCGATGCTGTCAGGAGGTACTGCGAGACTGTGCTGCGCGACGTGTGTCCGTCGGACCGGTCGACGCAATTGCTGCTCGCGTCGCTCGGTGATGCACCGTCGCCGTGAAGTGCGGGGCGCGCCGCGAGTCGCGCGCGGTACAGGGCTCGAGATGCGAGACTGCCGGCGCGCCTGGGACGAGTCGCGTGGTGACGAGTTCAACGACTGGGGTACTGCGAGCTACTGGTTCGAGACCGCGAACGACGGCGGCGTGCATCGGCAGATCGAAGTCTATGCGAGCGGCGTAGTGCTGGCGTACGACGAGGCTCACCGGACTGATCGGTACGGC
Source organism: uncultured Myxococcales bacterium (assembly GCA_966212315.1). Classification (GTDB taxonomy): domain Bacteria; phylum Myxococcota_A; class Polyangia; order Polyangiales; genus CBIHQZ01. The sequence goes on along the minus strand of CBIHQZ010001044.1, from coordinate 1,878 downwards.
GGTCTCGCGGAGGGACCGTTGGACCTCGTCGACTTCGCCGCGTACGAAGTTTCCGCCGAAGAATTCGAGTGGGCGTGGCGTCCAGCGAGTGCGTTCAATCGCAGGGCACTGAGCGGCGATGAGTCTTGAACGGCGCCGCGCCATCACTCACCCGTCCCGTGAAGCTCCGTCTGGTACACGCCGCCATTCGTGCGAACGCGGACGGTCATGCGGTGCTCGCCCGCCGTCGCCGGATGGAACGCGACGCTCCAGCTGACCTGCATGCCGATCGGTCCATTCGCGGGAGGCATCACGGTGAACGAAGACGACTCGGAAGCGGGATCCGTGTCGGTGCCGATCACCGCGGCGGCCGGATCGCCGCAGAAGTTGTAGTAGCGAACGCTGGCCGTGACGGTCGCCCCGACGGGGACCGCGCCCAGTTCGAACGCGAGCGGATTCGCGTGCGCCATCGCGACACCCGAGTCGGGAACGGAGCCACCGTCGGCGTACCTCGCGGGCGTAGGGAAGATCTCGTAGCAATGCGCGAGCGCGTCGGGATCCGCGTCGGACGCGATGTCCGCGATGGCGTCGGTGGTGTCTGCGGCGGCGTCGGGAGACGCAGTGCTCGAGCATGCGGCGAGCGGCGCGAGCAGGAGTGCGAAGGTGGGCAGCGCGCGAAGCAAGTGGTGCATCGCGCACACGATAGCGCGCGGCCGCGATGTGAACGCACCGACTGCGCCTGGAGCGTCGGCGCCGCACGGGCCCGCTACGATCAGCGCCGGCGGTCCAGGCTCTACTCTGAACCGGCTTCGCTGGCGCGAAGGCGTTCGGAGCGAATCAGCGCCGCGCAGTCGCGCGCGCACTTCCGGCCGCCCTTGCTGCGAGGCCGGCACGAATCAAAGCCCGAACCGGACGCGCTGCGACCGTCGTTGATTGTGGCGCGGGTGACGGGTTTCGCGTGGAGAGCGGCGCGAAGTCAGCGACAGCCCCGATCCCTTCGAAGTCGGTGGTATCGACGTATGCGAATGAACCTGAAGCTCCATCTCGTCGATCTCAACGACACGCTCGTCGCAGCGTGGCGAGACGCCTTCGCCGCGATGCCCGAGGTGACCGTCACCGCGGCCGACATCCTCACCGTCGCATCGGGCGCGCTCGTCTCGCCGGCGAACAGCTACGGGCACATGGATGGCGGAATCGACGCGGAGTACAGCGCGTTCTTCGGGACGCGCGTGCAACGTGCGGTCTACGACGTCGTCGCGCGAAGATCGGAGCGAATGATCCCGGTGGGCGCGGCGGAAGTCGTCGAGACCGGGCATTCGCGGGTCCCGTTCCTGATCGTCGCGCCGACGATGGAAGTGCCGGAGCAGGTGCCGCCGTCCAACAGCTACCGCGCGTTGCGTGCGGCGCTTCGTGCGGCCGGGAGGTGGAGCGATCGGGTCACCGATGTGTACTGCCCGGGGCTCGCGACGGGCGTCGGTTGCGTTGCACCGGAGGAGGGCGGCCCGCGAGATGGCGGCGGCGTATCGCGATTGGCGTGCGTCGATCGCGAGGGTGTGATGGCGGGAAGATTCTGGGGTGGTTCGCGCGGTCGCCGGCACGTCACGACGTGCCACCACGAACGGAGCGGAATGGAGATGAACGGGGGTCGTTCGCGTGGACGCCGGCACGTCACGACGTGCCACCACGAACGGGGCGGAAAGGAGATGAACGGGGGTGGTTCGCGCGGTCGCCGGCACGTCACGACGTGCCACCACGAATGGAGCGGAATGGAGATGAACGGGGCGGTTCGCGCGGACGCCGGCACGTCACGACGTGCCACCACGAACGGAGCGGGACGGACGGCACGGCCGCGCGTCGGGGCCGCGACCTCCAAACACAACTAGCGCAACGACCACGCGG
>CBIHQZ010001043.1:0-3097 GCA_966212315.1 uncultured Myxococcales bacterium | reverse complement strand
TGTGCCCGCCGCGCGCGTGAGCCCGGGGCCGACGCCTACGCCGAACTGGAGTGCGTTGTCCGCCAAGAGAGCGCGCGCCACGGCGAGCAATTCGATCGCGGTGCGACCCGATTGGAAGGCCGCATCGACGTCGGTTGCGAACGCTGCATCGAGCCCGAACAGCGCTCGCTCGCGCGCCACCATCACGCCGAGCGCGGCATTCGCGAACACCGAACTCCCGATCGCGGCATAGGTTGCTTCGAGACCGGGACGTGCGTGATAGCCGGCCGTCACGCTCCATCGCAGGGCCTGGAACGTACCCGCCGCGACAGCGAACACGCGTGCGCGAAACCCACCGTCGCTGGTGCTCCGCCCCGGATCCGACACGCCGAGAAACCCCAGATGCCCCGTCGCGCCGAGGTGCACGCTGATCGGGTCTCGTGCTGCTTCACCGAACAGGCGAACGCGCACGCCCACGCGCGTGTCGCCGAGTACCGGAGAGCCGTACGCACGCACCGGAAGGAACGGGTCCGACGCTCCGAGCGAGAACCAGTAGACCGGCAATGCGACGTCGATTCCGAGTCGCTGCGCGATGTGAACGTTGGCCTGGAAGTGCGTGACGAGGACGTGTTGTTGAACCGCGATCGTTTCGCTTCCGCCGCTCGACGTGTCGACGGTCGCGACGAGAGGCCGGTAGGCGTACGCGGTCGTCAGTCCGAAACGCGGTGACACAGGGGCCGTCGCACGGAAGTCGGGGAATTGCGAATGGAAGAACAGATCGCCGGCGGGCGCGGGTTCGAGTCGGTCGACCGCCCATCCGCGTTGCTGCGCGTTCGCGATGTGCGTGAAGCCTGTCGCCGCGAAACCGCTCCACACGATCGCGCGCCAGATGGCGCGTCCTCCGAACCTCGTCCAGGGCATCGCGCGGATGCTCCGGGTCGGCGACACCGCGAGTCAAGAAGTGCATTCGTGCTCGGGTGGAATCACGAGATGCGCGACGCGAATGTCGCAGTGCGAGGCTCAGTGTTCCGGCGTCACTCGCATGATCGCGTCGGGGTAGAGCGGGTCCTTCGAGAAGAACTTGTTCTCGCTGTTGTGACGCGCAGCCCACGCCTTCTGACGCTCGTCCCAGGCCTTCACGAGCGCGAGCAGATCATCGATGCGGAGGGCGGCCTCTTTGCACCATCCGCTCCCTTGCGGTCGGTACCAGGAATTCTCGGTCTCGCTCGCAGCGACTTGCGCATCGAGCAGTCGACGGTATTGCTCCGCGGCGAACGGCAGACCGCCCTTGGCTTCGAACGCCTTCTTGATGTGCTCGAACTCCGTCTCGAGCCGACCCATCAACACCAGGATGCGAACCCACTGGTGCTGATTGAAATCGAACTCCTCGCGCAACAGCCGCGCGGCCTCGACGCCCTTCGCCTCCATCTTCGCGATGATGTCGGGCGGCATCGCGAGGTTCAGGCCGCCCTCCTTGTCGTTCAGCATCACGTGCACGACACGCTCGCGATAGCTCGGGAGCGCGGCTTGGGTGTTGTCGCGATAGTTCTGCGCTGTGTTGAACACCGCGCCGAGAAACCCACCGAGCCCGCCGATCGGCACGACGTTCGGTCGCTGGTCGTTCGAGAAGCGCGGAGGCGGCAGAACGGCGAGCGGCGGTTCTTTTCCATCGACGGGATGACGGTCGGTCAGATCGCGCAGCGAGATGCCGAAGGTGGGACGGGTGGGAAGCCATGCGTCGAACATGTGGATCGGGAAGTTGCTCGCGATGCCTCCGTCGCTGAACCAGTGCTCGTCGAGATCGTCGATCGTCAGCTGCAACTTCGCATCGGCGGCGAGCCGTCCGGCCTTGTGCTCGGCGTCGGCGCGCTGGAACGTGCGCGTCTTGATCGAATAGAGACGCACTGCGCAGAGCAGCACCGGAAAGCTCAGACTCATGCGCGTCGCGACGACGACCGGAATGTCCTCGTTCAGCGGGAACCGATGAAATCCGGCCGGCAGTTCGATCTTTCCGTGCGCGCGTTTCTTCCCCCAGTCGACGAGGTACTGCACCACACGCGGCGGAAACAATTGCTCCATGTCCTTGGCCGCGAAGACGTAGTCCTGTCGCGCCATCGGGATCGTGTACGGCTGGCGATGACTGAGATTCGTCGTGATCATCCGGAAGTTGATGCCGGCTTCCACGTCGTTGCCGTTGCGGTCTTTGCGCGTCTTCTTCTTCAACGTCGCGATGGTCAGCGGCTCGCCGTTCGGGTCGATTCCGGCGAGGTCGTCGAGTCGCTCGGTGAGCCACTCGGTGAGCGCGCGTGCACTGCTGCCTCCGCTCGGCATGCCGGTACAGAAGCCGTAGTAGCCGGTCTTGCGATCGGTCACGCTCGCGAAGCACCCCGCGAATTCCGAGAGCGCGCCCCATGCGCCGCCGAGTCGCCATGCGAGTGCAACGAGGCCGAGCGCGACGATGCCGTACAACCCGAGCAGCACGAACTTGTGGGTCGCGTGCACGTCGAATGGTGCAGCGAGAGCCGCGAGGTATGCGCCGACGAGTGCGAGCATCACTGCGATGGCGATCGTCGCGATCGCGCGCGTTCGTTTGAACGAGCGCATCTCGCGTACGAGGTCGAGCCCGCGCGTGATCCACTGCCATCCCTGTCGCACGCGCGACTTCGGTTCGGGGAGCTTCGTCTGGTCGGTGTGCTCCGCGGCGTACAACTGCTGCGCGCGCAACGCCGTGTCGAAGAGCGGCCTGCTCGCCGCTGACGGCTGAAACAATCCGAGCAGGAATCCGGGCTCTTTGAGCTGTGCCTGCATCGCGCCGAGTTTCGCGAAGCCGTTCGTGTCGCGACCGTATTCCGCAGCGGCCGCGCCCGCCGCTGCGATCGCGCCGGCCGAGGAGCCACCCACCGAGCGGAAGCGATACTGCTTCGCCAGTTCGAGAATCGCCGGCGGGTAGACCACGCCACTCGTGATCCCGCCCTTCATGATCAGATCGCACTCGAGTGAAGGCGAACTCGTCGTCTCGGGTGCTTCGTCATGCATCTCGCCATCCGCCATCGTTCCCCGCTTCCTCGTTCGCCGCGGGTGTACCGCGGAATCGCGGGCGCGTGAGATCGTGTTGACG
>CBIHQZ010001042.1:0-3105 GCA_966212315.1 uncultured Myxococcales bacterium | reverse complement strand
CGATGCCGGCAGAGAACGAATTCACAAGCTGGCACCTGATCGCCGAAGGATTCGCGTCGCTGTATTGCACCGGACGTCCCGGCGATGCGTTGCGATCGGTTCGACAGGGCGAGGCGCTCTCGCTGACGAGCAAGGCCGTTGCGGGCGTCGAGGGGCGCGCGCATCTCGCCACCGTGCTGCTCGAATGCGGGCTCTTCGCCGAGTCCGAGCGAATCATTCGCGCATGGATCGCGAGCGCCGAAGAACGCGGACTGCAATGGATGGTCGGTCTCGCGAGCGGGCCGCTCGCGCGCGCGCTCACGGGTCAGGGACGTCACGCCGAGGCGCTGGCGACCGCGCAGCACGGAGTGCAGGACACGGTCGCGACCAACGCGCATCTCGCACGATGGGGACTCGCGGAAGCGCTCGTTGCAACCGGACGGCTCGACGATGCGCGCGAGGTAGCCGAGCACGTCGTCGCGCACTCGGGCATCGACGGCGCGATCGTCCCCGCGCTACGCGTGCTGGCCGAGGTCGCGTTGGAACAGGGAAACGTACAGCACGCACTCGAGCAGACGGACGCAGCGCTTGCGCTTCTCGAACGCGCGGCCGCGGCGCCCGTAGCGCGGTACGGCATCGCGTGGACGCGCCTGCGTTCGCTGCGAATCGTGGGGCGCAACGAAGAAGCTGACGCGTTGCGCACGGCATCGCTCGCGTCGATCGAGGCCGAAGCCGCGACGTTCGAGCACGAGGCCGAACGAGCCGCGTTCCTCGCGCTGGCACCGATTGCGGCGTTGCGCACGCGCGCGTGACGGCGGAGTCGCGCGGACCTCACCCCCGGCTGCCGCCGCGCCCCTCTCCCTCCGACGCCACACGCGTCTCGCGCGAACGCAGGCGTCGTCGAGAGAGGGGCTCGAATGATGTCGAGTCTCGCGGATCAGTCTGGGTGTTTCGTTCGAGGGTCAGCAAACGTGGTGGATCGCCCGCGACGGCCTTGGCGCAAGTAACTGAAGCCAGCGTTGCAACCCGGCGTGCCGCGCTCGCCCATCGCACGAACAACGACCCATCCGTTCGCGCATCTCGCGCCCGACGCTCGATCCACGCCCACCATCGTTCCAGCCCCTCTCTCGACGACGCCTGCGTTCGCGCGGATCGCGGTGGCGTCGGAGGGAGAGGGGCGCGCGGCAGCGCGGGGTGAGGTCCTCCCGACTAACGCGGCGGCCAGCTCACGTGCAGCAATCGCGCGGCATTGCCGCCGTAGATCTTGCGCAACACGTCCGCGGAGAGACCGACCGGAAACACCGGCCAGCGCCCTTGGATCGGCGTCGGGTTCTCGGCACTCGCTTCGTGACCTTCGAAGTAGCGGAAGCTCGCACTGAAGAAGCGCTCGATGTCGGCCTCGGTCGTCGGCTCGTCGCCCGACGATCCCAGCATCCAGGTTGTTTGATCGCGCCCGACACCGAGATCGGTGCCGTACACCACGCGGTCCTGCCAGCGCTGAAAGAACGCACGCATCTGCGCGGCCGGATGGCGACCGAACTCAGGAATGCGCGCCGCGGTGTCGATGTAGTAGTTCGGCGCGTGTTCGAGCAATCGTGCGACGCGCGCGGGATCTTCCGCGGCGTTGCCGAAGTGCGCACCGATGAACGTGGTGCGCGGATGTCTCTGCACGAGCCGCTCGAACTCCGAGAGGATCTGATCGAACGTGGGGTACTCGGGGCCGTAGAAGCTCCAATGCGGATGCGCACGGAGTTCTTCCCATCGTTCGTTTTGCGGACCCGGCGGTTCGAAGAACGCGCGCGGGTCGCCAACGTGGATGAGCACCACCATGCCGAGTCGCCCCGCGGCTTCGAAGATCGGATCGAGTCGCGCGGAGTCCACCGGCAGTCGCGAGCCATCGAGGTCGCGCGCGCCGAGGCCGAACACCTTCTGGATCTTGAGACCGCGGATGCCCGCGGCGGCGCATTGCTCGAGGATCTGCACCGAGACGGGAACGAACTGCGGGTCGCTCGATCCGCGCCAAGGGAGATTGCAGAACGGCAGGATGCGCCCTTGCGACGCGCGTTGTTGTGCGAGTGATTCCTCGAGCCCGCCCTGCGGCCATCCGCCCGAGAGATTCACCGCGTAGCGAGTGTTGCGGCGATCGAACAACGCCAGAATCGTGTCGGTCGCATCGGGCTCGAGATGCGTGTGAATGTCGAAGACGGGGAACGCGGCGCGCGAATATCCGGGTGCCGATCGCACGGTTTCCGGCGCACGCGGCGCCGGACGGCGCGGACATCCCGCGACCAGCACCGCCACCGACGCACTGATCCCAGCCAGAAAGCTCCTTGCTTTCGCGAGCTTTTCATTGACGCGCATCGTTCCTCCAGTAGACTGGCAATCGTCCGTCCAGGCAAGCGGGAGGATCGATGACGAAGTCTGAATTGATCGAAGTGATCGCAGACCGAACGAAGATCACGAAGAGCCGCGCCGAGCTGGTCGTCAACTGCATCTTCGACACGATGGCAGAGGCGCTCAAGAAGGGCGAAGGGATCGAGATCCGCGGGTTCGGCAGTTTCACCATCCGGCACTACAAGCCGTACACGGGTCGCAACCCGCGCACGAATCGTCCGGTGCCGGTGGGGCCGAAGAAGTTGCCGTTCTTCAAGGTCGGAAAAGACCTGAAGGACCTGGTCAACTCGCGCGCGAGTCAGCCGCTGCCCGTCGACAACGACGAGCCCGACGAGACCGATCGCGATGCCGATGAAGGTCCGGAAGACGACGAGAACGAGTAGTCTCCGCGGTCATCATCATGACCGAGCCATCTCCTTCCGCCCGCGCTGCGCTCGCTGAACTCGAGCGCGGCATCGTCGATCTCGTCTCTCGCGACGAACTTCTCACCCGACTCGACGAAGGCCGCCCGCTGCGTGTGAAAGCGGGGTTCGATCCGACGCGCCCCGACCTGCATCTCGGGCACGTGGTGTTGATGAACAAGCTGCGGCAGTTCCAGGAACTGGGACACACCGTGGTGTTCATCGTCGGCGACTTCACCGCGCAGGTCGGCGATCCCACCGGCCGCAACAAGGCCCGCCCGCCGATCACGCGCGAGGAAGTGCTCGAGGGAGCGAAGACCTACGCGGAACA
>CBIHQZ010001041.1:0-3106 GCA_966212315.1 uncultured Myxococcales bacterium | reverse complement strand
GGACTGATCGCCGCAGACAGTCCAGCTTGGATTCCGCCGCGGAATAGCATTTCTTCGCCGACGGCCGATGCCAGCGCCATGGGGGTTGCGGTTTCGATGGACGTCCCGAGGAGCGCATCGCGAAGTTCGTGCGTCATCGCTCGCCCCCATCGCGAGCTTCGACCGAGCCATCGCGTCGCCTGCGTGCCGGCGAATCCCATGACGAGGCCACTCACGAGCGCGACCGGGAGCGAGATCCAGCGCGTGCCGCCCACGACGTGCGCGAGATGAAACGGCGACGCGCCGACCGACGCAGCGCCGGCCCACGCGATCGCGCCGAGCCCGCCGTAGATCCCCATCGCTGCCGCGACTCGTCCGTTCGACATGCGAACCTGCTCCCGAGGAGGCGGGTACCATTCGCTCGGGACCGTCGCAAGGCGTCACTCCGACGTTGACGCGCCACATCGCGCGAACGAGACTGGCTCTCGCGATGGATTCGATCGCGAGTGATCAGACACCGCGCGTTCTAGTAGTCGACGACGAGCGTGTGATCCGCGAGATCCTGGCTGACTTCCTCACGCTCGAGGGCTTCTGGGTTCGCACGGCGGAAGACGGAAGTGCGGCGCTCGCCGAACTCGAACGGCACCCGTACGACCTGGTGATCAGCGATCTGAAGATGCCGCGCATGGGCGGGATCGAACTGCTGGATCAGATCAGCCGCACGTCGCCCAACGTGCTCACCGTGATCATGACCGGCTTCGGCACTGTCGAAACCGCGATCGATGCGATGAAACGCGGCGCGTACGACTACGTCCTGAAGCCGTTCAAGATCGAAGAAGTCATCCACATCATCCAGCGCGGACTCGAGAAGCAGCGCCTCGCTGCCGAGAACATCCGTCTGCGCGAAGCACTCTCGCTCTACAAGGTCAGCGAAGCGATCGCGGCTTCACTCTCGCTCGAAGAGGTCATCGACACGGTTCGCGATGCGGCCCTCCACGACGTGGGCGCCGATGTAGCGATCGTTCTCTTCGACGACGGCGAGGGTCACTTCTTCGAACGCGCCAACGCCCGCTCGGAGAACTTCCGCTGCGAAGGTGTCACTGCCGACGAACGGTTGGTCGAGCTCGATCCGGCGGCACTCGTCGAGTACTTCCGTGAAGAGCAGACGCTGACCATTCACGGCCCGCGCGTGCAGACGTTCCTACGCGGGCATGCGCCGCAGGTAGAGCCCACGTCGATGACGTGCATTCCGCTGCGCACACGCACCAAGACCATCGGGTTCCTGGTGGCGCTGTCGCTCTCGCGCGGAAAACGCTTCGACGAAGGGCACCGCAAGCTGCTCTCGCTCGTCGGCTCGCGCGCGGCTGCGGCGATCGAGAACGCGAAGCTCTACGAAGATCTCAAGGCGACGTTCAACCAGACGATCCAGGGCCTCGCGCGCGCCATCGACAAGATGGATCGCTACACGGCGGGGCACAGCGATCGCGTCGCCATGTACGCGCTGCTCCTTGCGCAGAAACTCGGCCTTCCGCCGGATACGCTCGAGATCGTCCGCCAGGCCGCGCTGATGCACGACATCGGCAAGATCGGCTGCGTGATGAACCTGAACAAGCCGGGGAAGCTCTCGCAGGAAGAGTACGAGATCTTCAAGAAGCACCCGGGCTACGGGCGCGAGATCCTCGAGCCCATCAAGTTCCTCCATCCGCTCATTCCCGGCGTGCACCTCCATCACGAGCGATGGGACGGGCGCGGGTATCCGCTGGGATTGAAGGGCGGAATGATCCCGCTGATCGCGCGAATCATCTCGGTCGCCGACACGTACGACGCGATGACCAGCGATCGCAGCTACCGCAAGGCGCTTCCGCACGAGGTCGCTTCGGGCGAGATCGAGCGCTGCTCGTCGACACAGTTCGACCCCGAGTGTGCGAACAGTTTCCTCAAGGCCGTCGAGGAAGAGCGCGAAGCCCGAGTGGCCCGCGGCGAGACGATCCCCGAGTAGGATTTCGCTCAAGTCCGGGCCCGCCGCGCCGATGAACGAACAGCCCCCGTAAAAAAGGGGCGTTCCCCATGAGTTCCGCGCCGTCGTCGTCCCTTCCGCCGCTCTCGAATCGGGTCCCGCGTGCGGCGATCCATACCGAGATTCTTCTCCGTTCCGTCCCGGGGATGGCGTGGACGGTCGATCGCGACGGTCAGATGGTGTCGTACAACGAAGCGCTCGCGCACGAGTTCCGCGACGCGTTCGGCTTCGAGATCGCGTCCGTGGCCAACAACTTGGCAGCGTTGCCCGAGGGGCTCGCGGACGAGTGGCGATGTGTCTATCAGCGCGCGTTCGACGGCGAGGTGTACTCGCTCGAACAGTCGATGCACATCCGCGGGCGGGAAGAGCACTTCCTCGTCACGATCGCGCCGATTCGCGACGACGACACGGTGCTCGGCGCGTTCGTGCTCGCGATGAACGTCACCTCACGCGTGCTCGTCGAGCAGGCCGCGCGCGACCGTGAAGCGCGCCTCGCTGCCGTGATCCGGTCGGCGAGCGAAGGGATGGCGGCGATCGACATCGAAGGGCGCGTCGAGCAGTGGAACCCGGCCGCCACCGCGATCTGCGGGTACACGGAAGCCGAGATGCTCGGGCGCCACTTCACGACGTTGCTCCCGGCCGATCGCCACGCGCACGCGCTCGAGTTCATTCGCCGCGTGATGGCGATGGAGCCGATCGAACCGTACGAGACCGAGTTCCTGCACCGCGATGGCTCGAATGCTCGCGCCCGGATCACCCTCGCACCGATCGTTCGCAACGGGGCCGTGGCGGGCGTGGTGATGATCGCGCACGACATGCGGGAACATCAGCGATTGCTCTCGCAGCTGAACTTCGCCGAACGAATGGCTTCGGTCGGAACGCTCGCGGCTGGCGTCGCGCATCAAGTGAACAATCCGCTCGCGGTCGTGAAGTCGAATCTCGACGACGCGGCGATGAATCTGCAGCGGCTCGAGCGCGACCTGCGAAGCGCGGGAAACGAGTCGGTTGCCGATGAACTCGCCGCGGTGCTCGATGCCGTGAACGATTCGCGCACCGGCGCCGATCGCGTGCGGGACATCGTTCGCGACCTGCGCACGTTCGCGCGCGTCG
>CBIHQZ010001040.1:0-3113 GCA_966212315.1 uncultured Myxococcales bacterium | reverse complement strand
GCGAATCCGGTGTCGAGCACACAAGCACTGCTGCTCGTGTCTCTTTCCTGTGACCCAGTTTTCAAAGATCGAGGAGAGCTTCGCTGCCCTCGGCGATTCGGGATCGCTACGGTCGACCTGGCGTTCCGCTTTCGGAGTCAGCCGCGACCGGGGTCGCGTTTCTGCCTCTGTCGGTCCGTCAGGTCAAGCTCTTTTTCAGAGCTGCGATGCGGTTTCGGGCCGCTGTCGCCGTCGTCTCGGCGCCCGCTTCGTCAGCGGGAGGCGGTGTATAAACGGGGGCCTGCGGAGGGTCAAGCAGATGTCGGCGAAGTTCGTTTGGACGCAGGAGCTCGAAGGTCCGTTGGGCGATCGCAACGGATGAGGCGGGGGGCACGCAGATCGCAACGCTGTCTCGACATGACACCGACGGACACGAAAACGCCCGAGATGCCCACGAGAGTTCGTGCTGACGAGCGTGCATCGGCGACGGCGCAGCGGCCGAACGCGACACGCGCGGAGCAGGACGCGGCCGAACGCGAGGAGCGCGCGCGAGACGAAGAGCGATTCGAGTCGGGCGAGCGTGGGGGCGGTCCGAAGGTCGAGAACGTGTGATGCCGCCAACAACGACTCCCGAGGTGACTGCATGACGATTCCGGTCCGCATTCGACGAGGACGAGACGCCGGGCTTGCCGGCATCGCGCTGGCCGCGATCGCGGGTTTCGCGTGGCTGTCGGCGCGCGTGAAGAACCGAACGATGGAGCGCTTCGATCGAAAGGCGCTTCGTTCCATCAAGCGACTACGCCGAGAACCCCTCGACTCGCTCGTTCGAGACGTGACCTCACTCGGCGGTGTGCCGCTCGTGGGGCTCGCGTATCTCGGATCGGCGGTCGCGATGCGCAATTCGCCGATCGCACTGACGCAACTCGCGCTCGGCGCAGTGGGCGGCGGAATCGCAGACGTGGCGCTCAAACGTCACTTCGCGAGGCCGCGCCCCGAGGTCATCCCTCCCCTCGCCTACGTCAACAGCTGGTCGTATCCGTCGGGACACTCGATCGCGTCGTCGTCGCTGTACCTGACGCTCGCGTTCACATCGACACGTCATGCGCCGACGAATCTTCGCGTCGCGGCCATCGCAGCTGCGGGCGCGCTCTCGGTGTGCGTGGGCGCATCGCGCGTGTATCTCGGCGTGCATCATCCGACCGACGTACTCGCGGGACTCGCGATCGGGACTGCGTGGGCTTGTCTGCTCGAAGCAGCATTCGAGTCGCGCAAGGCGTGGAAGCTCGAACGTGAACTCACGCCGGAGGCCGTCCGACCGTCGGACATCGACGCGACGGTGAACGATTCGCGATCATCGCGCGCCGATGACGCGCCGGTGCTCGAGTACGTGACCGATTGAATCAGCGCGTCGGCGGGTCGATGTACGTGACGACTTCGTTGCGGAACGTTCGAAGCATCGTCTCGCCGGGCGCATGACTCAGCACGTAGTTCGGTCCCACCGGGACCTTCCCTTTGCCGTCGGGCGTATCGACGATGAACTTCGGGAGCGCGATGCCGGAGAGCCGGCCCTGGAGCGTCTCCATGATCGCAATGCCCGTCGCGAGCGGCGTTCGAAGGTGACTCGTGCCGCGAACCGGGTCGGCTTGCAGCAGGTAGTACGGGCGCACACGGGCGCGAACGAGTCCTCGGAAGAGGGTCTCGAGCGTCTCGGCGCGATCGTTCACGCCACGCAACAAGACGGTCTGGTTCATCACGGGGAGTCCGTGGTCCGCGAGGCGATTGCACGCATCGATCGATGCGGGGGTCAGCTCTCTCGGATGATTGAAGTGAGTCATCACGAAGATCGGACCGTGCGATCGAAGCATTCGGCATAGCGATGGCGTGATGCGCATCGGGAGCACCACCGGCGCGCGCGTGGCGAGACGAATCACTTCGATGTGCGGCACGGAGCGAACGAGTTCGAGCACGCGGGCGATGCGCGCGGTGGACATCACGAGCGGGTCGCCGCCCGACACGAGCACTTCGCGGATCTCGGGATGCGCGCGGAGATACTCGATCGCAGGAGCGAGCCTTTCGGCGCTGCGCGCCCCGCCGTCCTGGCCGACGATGCGCGAACGGGTGCAGAAGCGGCAGTAAACCGAGCACCGATCGGTCGCGATGATCAACGCTCGGTCGGGATAACGCTGGATCAGATGCGGCGCGGGCGAGTGCGCGTCCTCGCCGAGCGGATCGCGGAGATCGCCGCGGACCTCGTTCGCCTCGGCGGCGGACGGGACGCACTGAAGCCGGATCGGGCACGCCGGATCGTGGGGATCACAAAGATCGAGGTAGTAGGGCGTGATCGAGAGCGGCAGTCCGGCGGAGAGAGCGCGCCGGGCGCCGGCGCGCTCGTCGTCCGTTAGTTCGAGCGATCGCTCGAGTCCGTCGAGATCGCTGACGGCGTGGCGCACTTGATCGCGCCACGTTCGCAGCGGCGCGCGAGGGCTGGAACGCGTGCGAGCGGCATCGGGAACGACGCGGAGGCGCGTGGTCACGCTGCTACGAAGTGCGAATGTGCACAGGCTGCGATGGTCAATGTCGAGGTCCTCGAGGCGGTGCGTCCGGCGCGTCGCGCGGGGGCTATCTAGCAAACGGATCGATGGTTTCCCAGTCGGTGGGCTCGAAGCCCGTCGAGTGGATGCGCCAGCTCTACGGATGCTCTACGCGAAACGGTGCCGGCGACTGCGTGCGAGCTCGCGCGTCGATCTCGCGAGTCGGCGGCCATCTGGTTCGCCGCGCCCGCCGCGCGCAATCACATGCATTCGCAGCCACTCGAGAGCGTCGTGGATCCGGACAGGCCGTCGTCAATCGCGACGACAGGCGACGACCCGTGTGCTTAAAGCTACGTAGTTTCAATGACTCGGCCGTTGGCACGCCGATTGGATTATTGCTGGTCGTCCGGGCAACAGCACGGACAGTCAAGGAGTCCACGATGCGCAGCCGCTTTGCCTTCATCGTCACTGCAGTCCTCGCCCTCTCGGTGAGCGCAACGTCGTTTGCAGCCTCGAGCAAAGGACACGGTGCGAACGCCGCCACGGCGAACCACACGGATGCAAACCGCGACGGCTCGCTCACGGAGAACGAAGTGACGCCCG
>CBIHQZ010001039.1:0-3129 GCA_966212315.1 uncultured Myxococcales bacterium | reverse complement strand
GGACAGAAGGAAATCTCGCTGCTCGATGTCGACGTCGCCGCCGCGTCGAACTTCGCCTGCCATCTCGCCGACGCGGTCGCGAGCGTGTGGGTACCGATCTCGAAGCGCCTCGAGAGCGAACAGCAGGTCGCGCATCTGCACGCGGTCGAACTGCCGCTCTCGTTCGTGCTCGGGCAGATGGAGATCGACGGCATTCGCGTCGACAGCAACGACCTCAAGGCGATGGGCGAAGAGTTCGCGGTGCGTCGCGCCGAGGAAGAGCAGGCGATCTACAAGCTCGCCGGGCAGGAGTTCAACATCGGCTCTTCGAAGCAGCTGAGCAAAGTGCTCTTCGAAGATCTGAAACTCCCGGTGATCACCAAGACGAAGACCGGCTACTCGACCGATTCGGAAGTGCTCGAACGTCTCGCGCCGAAGCACGACATCGCGAAGCATCTGCTCCAGCACCGCTCGCTGAGCAAGTTGATCAACACGTACACCGACGTGCTGCAGAACGCGGTCAGCCCGGTCACGGGGCGGATCCACGCGACGTTCCAGCAGACCACCGGCGTGTCGGGACGACTGATCAGCACCGATCCCGATCTGCAACGCACGCCCGTGCGAACGCCGGAGGGACGACGCATTCGCAAAGCGTTCGTCGCGGACCCCGGCACGAAGCTGATCTCCGCCGACTGGAGCCAGATCGAGCTGCGCGTGCTCGCGCACTTCTGCGCCGACCCGCTGCTGGTCGAGTCGTTCCAACTGAATCTCGACGTGCATCGCCGCACCGCCGGGCAGATCTTCGGATGCGCGCCGGAAGCCGTGACGTCGGAGCAGCGATCGGTCGGCAAGACGGTGAACTTCGCGACCATCTACGGGCAAGGCGCCACCGCCCTGGGGCAGATCCTCGGGATCCCACGCAAGGACGCGCAGGGCTACATCGACGGTTATTTCAAAGCGTATGCGGGCGTGCGCACCTGGCTCGACACGACGATCGCCGAAGCGCTGAAGACCGGCTACGTGACCACCCTGCTCGGACGTCGTCGTTACATCCCCGAGCTATCGAGCAACAGCGCGATGGACAAGCAGGCGGGACAGCGCATCGCCGCCAACACGCCGATTCAGGGCTCCGCGGCAGACATCTGCAAACTCGCAATGCTTCAGATCACGCAGCAGATGAAAGAGCGTGAACTGAAGTGCCGAATGCTTCTGCAAGTGCACGACGAACTGGTGTTCGAGTGTCCCGAGAGCGAAGTCGACGCGGTGTGCGCCATCGTTCGCGACCGCATGGAACACGCGTATCCGTTGCGCGTGCCGCTGGTGGTCGACATCGGCGTGGGCAACAGCTGGGGCGAAGCGCACTGATCAGTGCGCCGCGCCCGCGTCCTGACACACGGGTGCGGTCGGGCACGACGCGCAGATGCCTTCGCGAACAGACCACGTCTCGTGGCAGATCTGCAGCGCGCCCGACACGCGTCGCACGCGAACGAGGTAGACGCCTTCCAATCGATCGCATCCGATCTGCGCCGAGCGATCGTGCATCTGCTCGGTCGCCAACGCGCGCACGCGCAACACAGGGCCGCTCGCGCCCGGAAGATTCACGCACGCCGAACTGGCGCCGCTGTCGAGACTCGCGTGCTCCTCGGCGAAGGTGCTGTGTTCCCAGTCGATCGCGAAGCTTCCACCCGCAGAGAACAACTGCGACCAGTATCGCTGGATCTGACTCGGCGTCGCGAGCCCGGGGCTTCCACGGAACTTGGTGGCGTCTGCGTAGTACGCCGCGACCGATGCCTGTCCTTGCGAGCCGCTGACCGTGCCGAGCCAGCGATGCCCGAAGTCCGACAACTCGCTGTTCTCGCTCACCGCGTGTTCCGCGGACACCGGGCGCGCGGTGCGATTGCGACGTGCGCGTTCTGCATCGTCGCGGCCGCGCAACCACAGGCCGGTGCCGATGGCAGCGACGGCGGCGATCGCGGCGATGCCCACGTACGCGCGTCGCGAAGATGACTGCGTGGATGGATCCGGAATCGTGGCTTCGACGGGTTGATCGTACGAAGGCGTCTGCCCTTCGAGGGGAATGTCACTCGCCTCGAGGTCTTCCGTGCGCGGCGGCGGCGGTCGGCGCGAAGGACCGCGGCGTCCATCCTCGGTCGCAGCGTTTCCCAGCGGCGCGCGCTCGTTCGCCGAGAGCGGCGAGGGCATGTCGGGCGCTTCGATCGCATGCAGCGCGGGCGTCTTCACGAGCAGCGGCGCGATCAGCTGCTTCACTTGCGCCGCGCTCTGCGGTCGCTGCTGCGGATCTTTCGCGAGCAGCGAATCGACGAGATCACTCAACCCGCGCGGAATGTGCGGTGCGAGTTCCCGGAGCGACAGGTGCTTGTCGGGCCCGCTGATCATCGCCAGCAGCCCGAACGTCTCGCCGCGGAAAGGACGATGCCCGACCAGTGCTTCGTACAGAATCACGCCGACCGACCACAGATCGCTGCGCGGCGTTGCGTACTTCGCGTTGCGCATCTGCTCGGGCGCCATGTACGCGGGCGTGCCGATCACGTAGCCCGATTGCGTGCGGCTCTCTTCGCCGAGTGCCTTCGCGATCCCAAAATCCAGCACCTTCACCTTCACGCCGAGGCTCGATTCGGCGAGCAGGAAGATGTTCGCGGGCTTGAGGTCGCGATGAACGAATCCGCGCGCGTGCATCGCGTCGAGCCCGTCGAGCAGCTGCGACATGATCGTCGTGAGCGGCGCCGGCTGCACCACGCCGTCGCGCTTGATCACCTGGTCGAAGCCTTCGCCCTCGAGCAACTCCATCACGATGAACGGCGTGCCGTCGGGTTCGGTCCCGGCGTCGGTGACTTCGACGATGTTCGGGTGACGGATCTTCGCGGGCGCTTGTGCCTCGCGCAGAAATCGATCGACGTCTTCCTTCGCGATCGCGCTGCGCCTCTCGAGCACTTTCACCGCGTAGCGACGGCCGGTGATGATGTGCTCGGCCTCGTACACGATGCCCATGCCGCCTTCGCCGAGTTTTCGCTCGATGCGATAGCGCTGCGCGACGATGTGGCCGGGTTCCATGAGTGCGAAGCGAGGGCCGGAAGATATCACCCGGGCGGGGCGGACCGTACCGTCGACCGCGTGAGCCACGCATTCGCG
>CBIHQZ010001038.1:0-3129 GCA_966212315.1 uncultured Myxococcales bacterium | reverse complement strand
TCAACGCCGCGGCACTCGTATCAGCCCGCGTCGACGTCGCCACCGCACGTCGCGACTGGCGCGAGACGCACGCCCGCCATCTGACGCGCGCACGAACTCTCGTACCACTGCCCGTCGCAGCCGCATTGCCGCGGACCGCTCGCAGCGCATCCGGCGTCGTCGCCCGCGCCGTTCATGCGCGGGTAGCAGAAGCCCGGCGTACCGCAGCCCGGCCCGTTGCAGAACGTCGTGGCTTCGGGGCAATCGGCGTTGGAGGTGCAGCTGAGAATCCCGGTCGCGGGCACGTCGGACGATGCGTCGGTCCCGATGCTCGCGTCGGCCTGATTGCCGCCGAAGCAATGGCATCCGTCCGTGCGGCACGCACCGAATGCACCCGGCGTGGTCGCGCTGCACATCTGGTCGCAGACCGCAGGGTCGCAGGTCGTCGACACGTCGGGTGACACGTCCATCGCTGCATCGCGGACCGCGTCGATCGCGACATCGACGGGCTGCGTCGAATCGGCAGCGTCCGTCGTGTCGGGTGCGCCGTCGTCCCCGGTGAAGCCCGGCGACCCGTTGCAGGCCGCGACGCTCAGTGTGAATGCGATGACAAAGCTGTTCCGCTGGATCGCAGGGAGCGACCCGATGGGCGCACGTCAGATGTGCGAAGAGGTCACGATGGCAACGTGTCCGCTCTCGATCAGCGAGAGCGCGTCGCCGTATCGGGTCGCCAGCGGGTCTGCCCCTTCGAACACCGAGTCGCCCGTCGGCGCGGCCGTCACCGTGCACTACGCGCTCTCTCAGCGCGCGCGCATGGGTGAAACGAATCCGGACTTTCGCCTGATCGGCGGCAGGGTGATCGCCTTCTTCGTCACCGACGAACCCGGTTCCGCGATGGGCACCGAAGCCAACGACTGGAGCGATTACTTCTCGCGCACCGTCGATCCGCAGGCGAACCTGCCGTGGGGCGGGACGAACTACAACACCGGCACGCTCCGCAACATCGTCTCGTACTTCCAACGCAACGAGATCCTCACGTTCGGAATGGTGCCGAGTTTCGTGTCGCGCCCGTGCACCCTCAACGACTCGCGCGACCTCCCGCGCTGCGTGATCGAAGCCAATCGCGGCGCGGTGATCCCGATCGCGAGCGCGACCGATGCCGAGGTGTCTGCCGCGTTCACGCGCATCGTCGATGCAGTCGCGGGCGGCACGAGTCAGTTCGTGCTCCATCACTCGCCGATCACGAGCACCATCAAGGTTCGCGTGCGCGACACCGACGTACCGCGCTCACGCGCCAACGGCTTCGACTACGACCCGGTCTCGCGAGCCATCGTGTTCTACGGGTCGCAGTATCAGCCGCACGAAGGCGACGCCGTGGTGGTCTCGTATCGCGTGTGGGGCGGTTCGGTGGGGTGAGCGTTCGCGACGCGGGCGGGGGGACGCGGATGCGATTTCGCGTTCCTCCCCGCGATCACCATCGACGTGGAGGAAGCGCAACGCGTTGAGTGGGCGCAGGTTGGACCCGCGGTCCGCCGGCAGAGGTGGAACGCGAGATGAGCGCTCAGGAGATTGTGTTCGAGGTCACGTGCACTTCGGGAAAGTGGCCGGCGGCAACGGGTGCATCGTTTCGTAACGAGCCGCCGCTCGGTCTGTTCTTTCCCGAAGGTGAAGACTGCCACCAGATCAACTGCGGCCAGAGCGAAGGGCAGGTGTTCATCAACAACTGCGAGTGGGGCTTCTACTGGAACAGCCCGGAGACTCTCGACATGGTCGTGCACTACGAACAGCTCTCGCGCGAGGAGGCCGAGAGAATCGCGACCAAGATCTGCGCCGCGCTGGGCAAGCGTCTCGCGGCGGAGTTCGCGTATCGCTTTCGGCAGCAGCCGCGGACACTGGTCGATTGATAGAGCCAGAGTTCGGAATCAGTCCGCCGCGTGTCGATACCGCACGGAGGCTCGGAGCGGACGAATCGTTTTTGCCCTCGGTTGAAACGCAGCGCGCATGATCCCACCAGCCCGCCAGCGCTCACGCTAGCCTCACGCAATGGACCGACGTGTGTTCGCCGACCGCCTCCGCGCCGCGCTGCACGCTGTCCACGACTACACCGGCACGATCGTGATCGAGTCGCTTCCGGCCCGCATCGTCGCGCGCGTGGTGTTGAATGCCTCCTACGACGGCAATCCGCTGCATCGCGACGAGCGGGTGTATCCAGCCGATCGCGACATCGACCCAACGACCCTGGCCGCGTGTTCCGAAGAGGACGCCATCGATCTGCTCTGGCGCGAAGGCCTCGTTCCCGAGTGGATCAACGTCTCGATCGTCGGCATCACGTTCGACGCGACCGTCGTCGAATTGCTGTGCTGCGGAAGATTCACCGCGAACGAAGCGCTCCGCTACCACAAGAAAGAAGGCATCTCCCCGTTTCACGTTCTCGGACCGCCATTGCCGCCGCGTTGGGAGGAGGGGCAGCGATTCAGCCTGTTTCGCACGGCTTCTTGTCGGACCCGCGACGAGTTCGCAATGCTCGGCGAGCACGCACGGCACGTGTGGCTGCTCAGGCTCGACGCGGACGCATTCGGCGATGACGATCTCCTGTCGCTGCCGACGCTTCCGTCACTCGAGATTCTCGAGATCGCTGGCACGCGCATGACCGGTGCGGGTCTGGCGGCGCTTGCACGACTGCCCTCGCTTCGGATCGTACGGCTGAATCTACGCCCCGATTGCCGCTTCGATCTCAGCGCGCTCCCGTCGTTGCGGGGACTCGAGGAGCTTTCGATCGAAGGGCTGCCGACGCCGACGCACGGGATGGACTCACTCGCGCAACGTCTGCCGCGCGTCGAGCGACTGAGATTGAATGCGGAAGACACGCTGAACGTTCCCGACTCATGGCCGCACGCGTTGCGCGATCTCACCATCGGCGCGCGGCGCGTCGTACGCGTTGCGCCGTTGCCCGCGCGTCTCGAGAGCATCTCGGTGCGGCTGACTGCGGCGACGCGCGGCGAGGTCGAAGCGTTGTTCGCGAACGTCGCGCAGGCCCGCTCGTTGAATTTGCGCGGCACTCCGGTCGACGAATCGTTTGTGCGCGATCTGGTCTCGCGGCTGAACCCGGATGATTCATTTCGGCCGTCAAACGCTGCGGGGCTGGCGCAT
>CBIHQZ010001037.1:0-3130 GCA_966212315.1 uncultured Myxococcales bacterium | reverse complement strand
CGTTGCGCATGGCGTTCCGCGCGAACACCTGGTGCTCGAGACGCGCGCGCGATCGACGGTGCAGAACGCGCTGTTCGCGATGCGCATGGTCGACCAGATCGCCGAGCCGGTGCGAACGGTGCTCGTGGTGACGACGGCAGTGCTGCGACGCGGGCGCGTGTACGACGATCATGCGGCGCGTGCGCTCGCGAACTTCTCGCGCGTTGCGGGTCATGTGCGAATGGCCGCGGTGAGCGTGAATGCCGAACCGTGGGTCGCGCCGCGGATGTACGTGGGCGCGGGGCGCGGCGCGCACGCGGCATGGCAGGCGACGCGGTAGCGAACCATCGCGGACGCGGATACGTCATCGCGCCAGCATCGAACGCCGCCAGACATCGCTCGCGAATCGCGACGCCTCCGTCATCTGCTGCGCGTACGTCATCGTCGCGTTGGCGAAGTCGAGCACGCCGGTCGTCCCTGCGAAGCGCGCGACGGTGAGTTCATCGGGCGAGTCGACATGCAGTCCTCGCGCGAGCGGCGCATCCGGCGAGCCCGGAATCGCGAGGTCGACGTCGAAGTCGAACGCCAGCGCTGCGATCACCGAAGGCCCCTGCCCGCGCAACACACCGTCCGCATGCGTTCGCGGCCGCACGATGATGCGAGCGGTGTCGGTCGCACGCGCGGCATCGCCGTGCGCGAGTTCGATCTCGAGAAGGTCGGCGTCGGCGACGGCGCCCAGCGTGGCGGTCAGCGACGCGAGCCATTGCTCGTCGCCCGGCACTCGATCGAGAGACGACAGCGATGCGTATCCCACGATCACTTCGCTCGACTGCGCACCGGCCGGCGCGTGAGCGGTGAGCCAGGCGGTAGCGGCCTGCATGTCCGCGTAGGGCGGCGCAGAGACCACCAGGCGCGCGGGATGGCCTTCGTGTGCGCGGGCCCATGCGACGAGGCGGTGCAACGACTCGCGTTGCGCGGGTGCGATGCGCGCATCGATCGAACGGTCAGCCGAGCGCCAGCGATCGTCGGTCGTGACGCGTGCACGTGCGTGCACCCATGGAAGGGGAAATGCCGAGTCGATCGCGCGCCATGTCGACGCCGAATGCGAAGTCGACGCGTTCATCGACCCGAGCGGCAGCACCACGAGCCACGCGACGAGCGCAGCGATCACTCCGCTTGCGAGTGACACACGCGCCACGAACTTCGATGGGACGGCGGCACTCTTCGCCGGCACGTCGACACGCGCGCGCTCGATGGCTTCACGCGAAAGAAGCTCGCGCGACGAAGGCGCGTTGCGATAGTTCGCGGCCGCGGTCGCGTCCTCCGCGCGGGCCGGTCGATGAATGTCGGCGAGTGCCGCGCGCGGGATGTTCGATTCGAAACCGAACAACACGATCGTGTCGACCGCCGTTCCGTGCGCGATCGAAATCGTGAACAGCGACATGCCCGACGGACCGGGCTGCGTCGACGTCACGGTGACGTCGGTGATCTCGCTCGCAGGCACGAATGCGAAGTACCGCCCGCGCGTATTCACCAACCCCCACGGGTGAAGAAAACGCCCCGGCGTCCACGGGAGCGACTGCTTCGACGATGCGCTCGCGTGAATCCCGAACACGGCGCGGATGAACAGCGCGACGAGCGCGCCCTCGACGATCGCGGCGAGCACGGGAACCACGGCGCTGGTCGCCGAAGAGACGACGCGGCCGAAACCGACGAGCACGCACGCGGCAAGTGAGGCGACCGCGAAGACCAACGCGATCCACCACCACGTCGCCGAACCCCGCGGTGCAGGATCGGAAAGGAGCGGACGCACACGCATGGCGGCGTCGAGGCGTTCGCGATCGGAGCGATCGAGGCGGTCGACGTCGAGTGTGATCATGAGGCGCGAGGGTAACGGAAGGGGCCACGCCGGCCGAGGCTTTGTCGGGTTTCGCGTGAAGCGGAACGGTCGTGAACAAACTGAATCCGGCGGAGGTTGCGCGGGCTTTTCACCCGCGATCTGCCTGCTATCGTCGCGGACGCCATGCTCGAAGCACCGATTCCGGACGACGAGTCACAACGCCTCTCCATGCTCAAAGCCTGCAACATCATCTACACACCCGCCGAAGAAGCGTTCGACGACGTGGCCCGGCTCGCGGCGGATCTCTGCGAGACCGAGATCGCGCTCATCACGCTGGTCGACGCGGACTACCAGTGGTTCAAGGCGCGCGTCGGCGTCGAGCAGCAAGGCACTCCGCGCGATCTGTCGTTCTGCGGGCACTGCATCACGGGGAGCGAGCCGCTCGTCGTGGAAGACACGCATCTCGACCCGCGCTTCGCGGACAACCCGTTGGTGACCGGCGAACCGCATATCCGCTTCTACGCGGGCGTTCCGCTGCTGCTCGACGAAGGGTCGTCGGTCGGTGCGCTCTCGGTGGCTTCGCGCGAGCCGCGCACTCTCACGTTGCGTCAGATCGAATCGTTGCGACGTCTCGCCCGCCAAGTGTCGCGCGAGCTGCGCTTGCGGCGCGATCTGAACCTCTCCATTCCGCCCGCGGCGATCGACACCCTCACCGTCGGCCCCGGCGACACGGTCGGCGGGCGGTGGAAGCTCGCGCGCGTGCTCGGCGAAGGAAACATGGGGACTGTCTTCGAAGCGCACGATCGGGACGGCACCCGCTCGGCGTTGAAGATCCTGAAGCCCGAATGGGCCCGGCGTGACGAAGTGGTCGAGCGGTTCGCCCGCGAGGCGCGCGTGCTGATGCACTTGAAGTCGCCGCACGTGGGACGGCTCATCGACGTGGGCAATCTCGAACCGTCACTCGGCGGCATACCGTTCCTGGTGCTCGAGTACCTCGAGGGAACGAGCCTCGATCAGTTGCTGAGCACGCAACGCCGGGTGCCGTTTCGCACTGCGTTCGAGTGGTGCGCCGACGCATGCGACGCCATCGCCGAAGCGCACGATGCCGGCGTGGTGCACCGGGATCTGAAGCCGTCGAATCTCTTTCTCACGCGGCGCGAGTCCGAACCGCCGTTGGTGAAGGTTCTCGATTTCGGCATCGCCGCCGGAGAGCCCGGGAACAAAGGGACGAAGATCACGCGGGTCGAGACGATGATGGGTTCGCCGGCGTACATGTCGCCCGAGCAGATGCTCTATGCGCGCGATGTCGAT
>CBIHQZ010001036.1:0-3131 GCA_966212315.1 uncultured Myxococcales bacterium | reverse complement strand
CACGCGAGCCTGATCGAGAATGCGCGGGAAGATCCGCTTGCTCACCAGGCGGTTCTCCATCACGTACGAAACGCCCGATGGCGTGCGGAGATTGTCCTCGAGCACGCGGAACGTTCCGTCGGGGTCGCGAATGAGATCGATGCCCGAGATGTGCACGCGCACGCCGGCGGGTGGGCGGACGTGACGAAGGTTCGGGAAGTAATGCTTCGAGCCGAGCACGAGGTCGCGCGGCACGCAGCCGTCCGCGAGGATCTTCTGCTCGCCGTACACGTCGTCGAGAAACGCGCCGAGTGCGCGCACGCGTTGCTCGAGACCGCGCTCGAGTCGTGTCCAGTCTGCGGCCGAGATCATTCGGGGCACGAGGCAGAGCGGAAAGATCTTCTCGGTGCCGCGGTTGTCTTTGTAGACCGAGAACGTGACGCCGTTGTTGAGCAGCGCGATCTCCGCGAGCGACTGCGAACGCGCGAATTCCTCGGCGGTACACGCGCCGAGCAGATCCATCGCCCGACGGAACTCAGCGCGGGCGACACCGGGTGCGGCGATCGTTTCGTCGAAGGTCCCGGCCAGCGGTCGATAGTCCGAGAAGAGATTCGCGGCCGGCGCGGGAGTCATCGGTTCGAGACTAGAGAGCGAGCTTTCGGCGTTCACCGTCAATCGCGCGCTGCGGGCGGTTTTTACGGCCGCGTAACGATCCGTTTACATGGCGCGCAGTGCCCGGTCCGACGATGACGTGCAGTATCGGGCGGCCTTCGGCGTACGCTCGCGGACGTGCCGTCCGAACCCGCCGTCGTCGCTCTCGCGATCCGCCAGCTCGTCGCTTACAACGCGTCCGACATCGACGCGTTCTGTGCGTGTTACCACCCCGACGTCACGATCCTCGATGCCGATGGGCGCACTGCATCGACCGGGATCGCGGCGTTTCGCGAACGATACGCGCGGATGTTCGCCACGCATCGCGATGTTGTCGGCGTCGTGAGCGCGCGCGTGCACGTCGGCACTCACGTCGTCGAACACGAGTCGTGGTCGCGCGTCGAGATCGCGACCGGCGTCGAACATCGCGGTGAGGTACTGGTGCGTTACACCGAGCAAGACGGATTGATCCGCTGGGTGCAGTTCTTCCGCGGATAGCCGCGACTTGTAAGCGCGAACCGTGCGTCCACGGCCCCGCTCGACGTTCGCAGTCCGCGGTGCCACGTTGGCCGCCACGACGATGAAGACCCTCGGAAAGCGCGCAGCCGGTGCTCGACTCGAACGGATGAAAGCCTCGCCCCTGTGGCTCGGCGAGGGCTTCCGCAACGTCCACCCCGTGCTCGAGAAACTCCGCGACAGGACCGTGAAGCCTCCCATCGGCGACTTCTTCTTCGGCGGTCCGCGCCGCGCGCCGAAGCGTCCATTGCCGAGTGTCGACCCGCGCGACGGATGGTCGCGGCGCGTCGAGTCGGGTCTGCGCGCGACATGGCTCGGCCACTCGACTGTGCTGCTCGAGATCGACGGTGCGCGTGTGCTCACCGATCCGGTGTGGGGCGAACGCGTGTCGCCGGTCGGGTTCGCAGGGCCGAAGCGCTATCAACCGGTGCCGATCGAGATCGAATCGCTGCCGGCGCTCGACGCGGTGGTGATCTCGCACGATCACTACGACCATCTCGATTACCCGAGCATTCTGCGACTCGCGAAAGCGAACGTTCCTTTCGTCACGTCACTCGGCGTCGGCGCGCATCTCGAAGCGTGGGGCGTGCCTGCCGAACGCATCGTCGAACTCGATTGGTGGGAGTCGACGACGCTTCCGCGCACGGGGCTGACGATCACCGCGGCGCCTTCGCAACACTTCTCGGGCCGTGGACCCGGCTCGCGCAACGCGACGTTGTGGTCGTCGTTCGCGATGCGTGGTGCGCGCAACGCTGTGTTCTTCAGCGGTGACACCGGACTCACCACCGAGTACCAGGAGATCGCGCGGCGCCTCGGACCGTTCGATCTCGCGATGCTCGAGGTCGGCGCGTTTCATCCGTCGTGGGGCGACATCCACCTCGGTCCCGAGAACGCACTCGAAGCGCTCGCGCTGCTCGGTTCGCCACGATTGCTGCCCGTTCACTGGGGCACGTTCAGTCTCGCGGTGCACGACTGGGACGAACCGGCCGAAACATTGATCACCATGGCGGCCGCGCGTGATGTGCAACTCGTGATGCCGCGCCTCGGCGAATCGATCGAGCCGGTGCGCGCGGAACGGGTCTCGCCGTGGTGGCGCGAAGCGCGCGAGTCACTCGTCCCCGATGCGCCCGAGCCCGTGTCTGACGAAGCGACCAGTGCCGCCGGTGAAGCACCGCTCGAGTGGCCCATCGACTGAGTCGCCCCTTCGAACATCACTTTCGCCGCGCGTCGTGACGCGGTAGTGCATCGCCACGCAACGCATGCCTACCGCCACCTTCCTCCTCGCCGCACCCGATCAACCCGGACTCGTCGCGCGCTTCGCCGCGTTCTTCTACGACCTCGGGCTCAACATCGTCGACGCCAGCAATCACAGCGATCCGCACCTCGAAGGCGGCGCTCGGTTCTTCATGCGACTCGTCGTCGATCTCGCCGGCCTCGGCGCACCGAAAGCGCAGAGCGGTCTCGGCGGGTCGGCCACGCGGCGCACGCTCGAAGCGCGATTCGAAGCGCTCGCCCAGCAGCTCACGGCGACATGGTCGGTGCGGTACTCGGACGTGGTGCCGAAGGTGGCAGTGCTGGTCACCAAGGAGCCCGCGTGTCTCTACGACCTCGCATTGCGTCAGCGTTCGGGTGAACTTCCGTGCGAGATCGCGCTCGTCGCATCGAATCACGCGACGCTCGAAGCCGACGCTGCGGGCTTTCGCATCCCGTTCTTCGCGCTGCCGGTGACCGCCGAAACGAAGCGCGCGCAGGAGACGCAACTCGTCGAACTGATGCGTCGCCATCACATCGATCTCGTCGTGCTCGCGCGCTACATGCAGGTGCTCAGCGAGCAGTTTCTCACCGACGCGCCGCCGGTGATCAACATCCATCACGGGTTTCTTCCCGCGTTCCAGGGCGCGAAGCCGTATCACCAGGCCTATGCGCGTGGCGTGAAGTTGATCGGCGCGACCGCGCACTACGCGACGCGCGATCTCGATCAGGGC
>CBIHQZ010001035.1:0-3132 GCA_966212315.1 uncultured Myxococcales bacterium | reverse complement strand
AACTAAGCAGGACCGTCCCCTTCTCCGACAATGCAACTAAGCAGGACCGTCCCCATTCTCACTGCGCCGCGCCCGGCTCGATCGCGATCAATTCCACGTCGAAGATCAGCATCCCCGCCGGCCGACCCGGGCGCCCGCGATACGCGAGCGACTCCGGGATCCACAGGCGGCGGATCTCGCCGGGCGTCATCATCGCGACGCCTTCGGTCCATCCCGCGATGACCGCATCGAGCGGAAAGGTTGCCGGTCGACCGCGCGTGAGTGAGCTGTCGAACAACACGCCGTCGACGCGCCACCCCGCGTACTGGACCGTCACGCGATCGGTGCGAGTCGGGTAGCGCGATTCCGTGCCGGGGCGAACGACGCAGCTCGCGAGCCCCGAGGGATTCACGTGCGCGTAGGGCGGAATCGCGGCGACGTCGACCGGCGCTTCGGTGTGCATCGCACCCTGCGTACCGGCCGGCACTGCGTTCGGGCAGGCCGCGGTTTCGCCGGGCGGAGCCGCAGTCGCTGTCTCCGCAGCGACGGGCGCCACGGATGACGCGCCGCCGCTCGACGAAGCCTCCGACGGGCTCGCAGTCGACGTACTGCTGCCAGCGTTCGACGACGACCCACAGCCTGCCGACGCGACGACGATTGCGACGAATGAAAGGGTTCGGAATCTGCGGTCCGTGAGGCGTTTCATGGCGCCGAAGGTATCACCGGCGAGTCGGCGCGACGTGAGTGCTCTCTCGAACGGAGATCGCCCTCACGCCGTGTGCGCGCGAGGAAAAATGAGCGATCGATGCGCGGCGACACCGGCCTTCGCGCCATCGCCGACCGCGAACGCGACCGACCCCGCGGGCATCGCCGCATCGCCGCACGCGAACACACCGGGCACGGACGTCTCTTTCATCGCATCGGTGCGAATGATCGAACCGGTCGGCCCCTCCTCCATCTCGAGCCCGAGGTCCGTCACGATGCGACTGGCGACACGCACGAACGGCATCGCGAACAACCCCGCGAACACGGGCGCGCGCCCATCGGCGAGATGCACGGTGGCTTTTTCGGCGATTCGATTCACGGGCGTCGCATCGATCGTCACGTGGCGGCGCTCGAGCCCCGCGCGCTCCTCGGGCGTCGGATCGAAGCCGCGGGTGAAGTACGTCACTTCGCCCCAGTCGGGCAGCATCATCGCGTGATGGACCGAAAGCGGGCTCGTCGCGATCACGCCGATCTTGCCGCGATCCAGTTCGTAGCCGTGGCAGTACGGACAGTGAAACACGCTCCGTCCGAAGCGCTCGGCGAGGCCGGGCACGTCGGGTAATTCGTCGACGACACCGAGCGCGAGGACCAGGCACCGCGCTTCGTGACGGTCGCCGTTCGCGACGGTGATCGCGAAGCCTTCATTCGTGCGCGCCGCGGACTCGGCGGTCGTCGACAGGATCGTCGCGGTCGGATACGCGAGCACTTCTTCGCGCCCCTTCGCGGCGATCTCGGCGGGATCTCGCCCGTCTTGTCCGAGGAACCCGTGCGCGGCGACGGCGTTGCGATTGCGACGCACGCCCGCATCGATCACGAGCACGCGACGACGCGCCCGCGCGATCTGCATTGCCGCGGTGAGGCCCGCATAGCTCCCGCCCACTACGATGACATCATTCATCACTCACCTTCTGTTTCTCTCGCGCGCGCTCACTTCGCATGTTCATGCCGCGCTCTCGTCGCACGACGCTTCACGCTCGGCCCGTGCGCATGTTTCATCTTCGTCCCCACCGCCTTCGCCAGCGTCGCCATCGACACGCTCCGCAGTTCGTCTTCCAACAGCGCCTCCGCCGCCTCGAATGCGCCCGCCAGCGCGCGATTCACCGCCTTCTCGACGACGCACCCAGGGCTCTCGGTGCGGTTGCCCATCGCAAGCATCGTCGGCTCACCGAGCGCGCGGTAGACGTCGTACAGCGTCACGTCCTCGAGTCCGCGCGCGAGCGACCAGCCCCCGCCGTGCCCCTTCTCCGACCGCACGATCCCGGCCGCGCGCAGCCCGGACATCGTTCGACGGATCACCACCGCATGCGTCTCCATCTGCTCCGCGATCTGCTCGGACGTGAGCAGCTTCGCGTCTGCCATGTGGAGCAGCGCGTGAAGTGCGACCGAGAGTCGACTGTCGCGTCTCATGTAACTTCATTTGCTACGTGAGTGCCTGAACGTCAAGTCCCGGCGTGCTCGCTGTAAGTTCCTGACGGGCTCGGCGTTCCCCTCGTACGCGCCGCGGCACTTCACCCGCGCGCTGGAGGTTTCACGATGCAGATCCAATGGCCGATGGTCCTCACCGCAGTCCTCGCACTCGCCGGCAGCGCGTGCAGTCCGAGCACTTCGAGCAACAGCTCGCCGCCACCGCCGAACAACACGTCGAGCGGCGACAACCAGAATGCCACCGGTCCATGCGAGGCGACCGCGTGCGGGCCGCAAGCCGAGACCGCGCGCGTGTGTGCGGACGGCACGTCGGTGGCGTCGCAGTGCACGCGCAACGCGGCAGGGGCATGCGAGTGGCAGTTCGATTGCGCAGGTCACGACACGCCTGCGCCCACGAGCGAAGCCGCCGCGGACGCGTCCACCGGATCAGCGAGCGCGGCTCAGGACGCATCGGTTGCCGAGAGCGCAGCGCCCGATGCGGGCGCGAGCGCGACGAGTGGACGGCGGCGACGCACCGGCTCGCACTGAGGTCATAGACCTCTCTCCATCCTTTGAATCGCGGCGTCCGATCGCGCGCGCGCGTATCCCTACGCCAGCAACACCCGCACGAGCCCCTCGATGCGCTGCAGCGCAAACTTCTCCGTCGGATTCATCTTGTCCGACAGCGCGCGCATCGCATCGAGATACCCGCGCAGCGCCGGCGTCACCGGGTACTTGATCCGCCGAGCGAGCGAATACAGCTCATCGACCGTCGTCGCCGGCATCACCTTGCCGGCCGCGTTGTGCGCGTTGAACACCCAGTCGATCCACGTCGATCGCCCCGTCTCGCTCGCGAGTCGCAGCGCGTAGCGGGTTCCGTCCGCGAGCGTTTGCGCGTCGCCCTTGCCGCCCTGCAGCCGCGCGAGCACGTCGCCGAGAAGGTTCGTGAGAATGCGCTCTGCCTCGTCGATGCGCCCCATCCCG
>CBIHQZ010001034.1:0-3132 GCA_966212315.1 uncultured Myxococcales bacterium | reverse complement strand
TCGCGCAGTGCACGAAGCCGATCGGGCCGGGCTCGTCGCCTACGCTCGCGGGCGATTCCCGGCGCTCTCGTCGAAGGTCGTGTTCGCGAAGGTATGCCTCTACACGAACACGCCCGACGAAGACTTCGTCGTCGCGTCACTGCCGCGCGTGGCCGCGAGCACGTACGTGTGCGGGCTCAGCGGGCACGGCTTCAAACTGAGTGTGTTGCTGGGAAGAATCGCGGCATGGCGCGCAACGGGGACGAAGGTGCCGATCGAGATCGATCGATTCGCCCCCGCACGCTTCAGCGCTTGAGCAGGCGCTCGAACGGGTTGTTGCTGAACTTCTGCTGCGGCGCCTGTTGCGGCGCGGGACGCTGCGGTCCGCCGCGATGACCCTGCTGCGGCGGTCGCTCGTCGCGACGGTCGTTCGGCTTGCCGAATGCGCCGCCCTTCGGGCCCTCGCCGGACTTGGCGGTCAGCGCGATGCGCTTGCGGGCGAGATCCACTTCGAGCACTCGCACGTGCACTTTGTCACCCGGCTTCACGACCTCGTTCGGGTCTTTCACGAAGCGATCGGAGAGCTGCGAGATGTGCACGAGCCCGTCCTGATGCACGCCGATGTCGACGAACGCACCGAAGGCCGTCACGTTCGTCACCACGCCTTCGAGTGACATCCCGATCTTGAGGTCTTCCATCGTGCGCACGTCGTCGCGGAACTTCGGCGGCTCGAACGAAGCACGCGGATCGCGCCCGGGCTTCTTCAATTCGTCGACGATGTCGCGCAACGTCGGCTCGCCGAGATCGCCCGAGACGTAGCGCTTCCATTCGATGCGGCCGACCAGCGTCGGATCGCCGACGAGGCGCGCGAGTTCGGCGCCGAGGTCTTTCGCCATCTGTTCGACCACCGGATAGCGCTCGGGGTGCACCGCCGAGGCATCGAGCGGATTGACGCCGCCGTGGATGCGCATGAAGCCCGCGCACTGCTCGAACGTCTTCGGCCCGAGGCCCGGCACTTCGCGCAGGTCCATGCGTGACTTGAACGCGCCGCGCGCATCGCGGTGCATCACGATCCGCTTTGCCAGCGTGGGACCGATGCCGGCCACGCGCGCGAGGAGCGGCGCACTTGCGGTGTTCAGTTCGACGCCGACCTGGTTCACGCAGCTCTCCACCACTTCGTCGAGCTTCTTTGCGAGCAACGGCTGGAACACGTCGTGCTGGTATTGCCCGACGCCGATCGACTTCGGATCGACCTTCACCAGTTCGGCGAGCGGGTCCTGCAGTCGTCGTGCGATCGAGATCGCGCCGCGCACGGTGAGATCGAGGTCGGGGAACTCTTCGCGTGCAACGTCGGACGCGCTGTAAACGCTCGCGCCCGATTCGTTCACCATCACCGGGAACACACCGGTCGCGTTCGCTTCCTTCAGCACCTCGCGGACGAACGATTCGGTTTCGCGGCCATGGGTTCCGTTGCCGATCGCGAGCGCCGACGGCTGATGCTTCGCCATCAATCCGAGCAGCGTCTTGCGCGAACGCTCCATCGCGTCGTCGCCCTGCACCAGATAGATCACCGTGTGCTCGAGAAGCTTGCCGGTCGCATCGACGACCGCGATCTTGCAGCCGGTGCGCTGCCCCGGGTCGATGCCGATGACGGCCTTGCTCCCGAGCGGCGCGGCGAGGAGCACCGAGCGGAGGTTTTGCGCGAACACCCCGACGGCTTCGCGATCGGCACGCAGCTTCATGTCGACGCGCACTTCGCTCTCGGCGCTCGGCGCGACGAGGCGCTTCCACGCATCCGCGATGGCGGTGTCCATCTCCGCGGCCCACGGCGACTGTCCGTCGCGCTTCATGATCCGCGCGATCTCGCCCTTCGCCTTGTCGACGTCGACATCCATCGTCGCGCGCAACACGTTCTCGGTCTCGCCGCGGCGGATGGCGAGGTAGCGATGCGACGGGATGGATTTCGTCGGCTCGGCGAACTCGTAGTACGCCTCGAACTTCGTCGGCCCGTTCACGTCGGGCGCTTTCGTCACGCCGATGGTTCCCTCGTTGAGGAACAGCTCGCGCGCGAACGCACGCACCTCGGCGGTCTCCGCGGCGGCTTCGGCGACGATGTCGCGCGCACCCGCGAGCGCAGCCTTCACGTCGGCAACTTCCTTGGCGGCATCGACGAACGCAGCGGCTTCGGCCTCCGGCGATCCGTCACGCGGCTGCGCGAGGATGCGCAGTCCGAGCGGCTCGAGACCGCGTTCGCGCGCGATCATCGCGCGAGTGCGGCGCTTCGGCTTGTACGGGAGATAGAGATCCTCGAGTTCCGACTTCTCGCCGCACGCTTCGATCTTCTTGCGCAGTTCGTCGGTGAGCTTTCCCTGCCGCCCGATCTCGTCGAGCACCGTCTTCCGGCGCGACTCGAGTTCGATCAGGTAGGTGCGCTTCTCGTCGACGTCGCGGATCTGCACTTCGTCGAGACCGCCGGTCGCTTCCTTTCGGTAGCGCGCGATGAACGGAACCGTCGCTCCTTCCGCGAGCAGCGCGACGACCGAACGCACGCCGTGCTCGGGAAGACCGAGTTGCCGCGCGATGACGGGGACAGGGTTGTACGGAGTGGTCTGCGGCGAATCGCTGGTCGTCGTCGTCATGAGGGTCTCGTTCCTTACGCAAGCGCGTGGCTGGGTTCAATGCTGTTCGCGCGGCGTGCAGAAAGGAGCCGGAGTTCGCGGCGCGGATGCTTTACGATTCGTGGATGAGCACAGCGAAACGGCGTCGACGAACGGGTTCGATCGTGCCGCGTGCGTTGCTCGGGACCGTGATTGCGGGGGTGATTCCAGCGTGCGCGCGGCAGCAGTCCGCGAGCACCGCGAGTACCGCGCCGGTCGATGCGAGTGTCGCGCTTCGCACCGACGCGCTGCCGATCGATGCGGGTGTGTTGCACGAAGCCGGAGTGGACGCGACACACGTGATGCCGACGTCGATCGATGCGATCACCGGCGATGCAACCACCGTGACCGCAGCAACTGCCGACGCACACGTCGCGGAGACAGTCATCGACGCGGGCCGTCGTCGTCATCCGCATCCGGTTCCCGTTCCGCATGCACAGCCCCCGATCGATCGGTTCCGCATGTACGGCGTCGCGCATCGCGCGTTCGAGCCCGG
>CBIHQZ010001033.1:0-3132 GCA_966212315.1 uncultured Myxococcales bacterium | reverse complement strand
AGTGCGGCGGACGTCGTGCGTTGGTTCATGCGGGGTCGAAACTGCGCGGGAGTTTCCGTGTGTGATTGCGCCGTCGGCATGCCCTCTCGTGGCAAGCGAAATGAAGAGAAAGCCAGTGCGAATTCCTACTCGCGTCCGGCGAGTGTCGTCACGAAGCCCAGCGTGTCGACGCGATCGGCCCGCGGTTCTCTCGTCGCTGCATCGGCGAGTGGTTCGAAGACGAAACGATCCACCGTTGCCAGGAGCGCGCGTGCATCCTGCGAAGGCGCGGTGCGCTCGACGCAGGCCTGCGCGAGCCGCGGGTCGAACGTCGCGACGAGTCCGTGCCGCAGCCACGCAGTGCGCGCGCGTTCGAGTGCGTCGGCCGCGATGGTCGCGAGCGCCTCGGCATCGAGCGCCGTGAACGAGACGATCGCGTCGATGCGCGCCAGCAACTCGGGCGGAAGACGCGACGCCACATCGTTCTCGCGCGGTGCATCGACGCCCGCGGCGAATCCGACTTCGCGCGCGCTCCGCGTCGTCACGGTCAGCACGAAGACCGCGTTCGCGAGATCCACCGACTCACCGCGCGCATCGATCATCGCGCCGCGTTCGAACCACTGTGCGAGCGCGAAGGCGACGCGATCGTGGGCGCGATCGATGCCCTCGAGCACCACGACCGCCGATGGATCCGCCCGCAGCGATCGAACGAAGGGCGTGGCGGTCTCGTGTCCCGCATAGCCAGCTGGGGCACCGGCCAGGCGCGCGAGGTCGTGGGCTTCGCCGAGATCCGCGACATCGACGCGAACGAGCGCTTCGTCACGGCCGTGCAGCGCGCGCGCAAGGGCGCGGGCAGCGAGACTCTTTCCAGTGCCGGGCGGGCCGGCGAACACGAGGACCGCGGGGCTCCGGCTCTCGTCGCGCAGTGCGTGGCGAACCAGGGCGCGCGCGATCGTGTCGCACGCATTGCGTTGCCCGATGACCTCGCGCGCGAGCCGCGTGGCGAGTTCTGCATGTCGTCCGAGCGGCGCGCGGATCGACTCGACCGCGATGTTCGCGAGGCGCGCCACCGTGAGCTGCACGTCGCCGAGCGTGACCGCACGCCGCCCCGCGCGAATCGCGACGACCGCGCTCTGATCGAGAACGTCGACGGCTTTGTCGGGGAGCCGCCGCGCCGGGAGGAACCGCATCGAAAGCGAGACCGCGGATGCGATGGCTTCCGCGGCGAACGTCACCCCGTGATACGCGCCGAGATCGCGCGCGACCGATTGCGCGATCGCGACCGCGGACTGCTCGTCGGGCTCGCGCAACGCGATGCGCGTGAAGCGTCGCGCGAGAGTGGGATCACGCGCGATGACGCGTTCGTAGTCGTCATCGGTGGTCGCGCCGATCACCCGCAGTTCACCGCGTGCGAGCGCGGGTTTCACGATCTCGCTGGCATCGAGTTCGGTCCCCATGCCGCCCGCGCCGACCAGGGTATGAATCTCGTCGATCGCGAGAAAGAGCCCGGGTTCCGCGCGCGCTTCGTCGAGCAACGCGCGCAATCGCGCTTCGAGTTCGCCCCGGAACGAACTCCCCGCGACGAGTGCCGCGACCGAGATCTCGACGACCCGTCGCCCCTTCAATCGCTCGGGCACCGTGCCGGCTGCGATGCGCTGCGCGAGCGCTTCGAGGAGGGCGGTCTTTCCGACGCCGGCGGGTCCGGTGACGAGCGGATTCGGTTTGTGCCGACGAAGCAGCACATCGATGAGCGCGTCGACTTCCGCATCGCGTCCGTAGACCGGATCGAGCGACCCGTTGCGCGCGAGGTCGGTGAGATCGCGCCCGAGCGATGGCAGAACGCTTCGCGACGCGATGCGACCGCGTTCTTCGACCGCGACCCGCGGGCGTGCATCGGGCGCACGCGCACGCAGTCGTTCGACGAGACCGGCGATGCGTGGATCGGGTTCGTCGGCTTCGATGCGAGCGAGCAGCGCGAGGACGTCGTCGCCCTCCGCCGGTGTCAGCGCGGCCACGCGAATCGGCGCGAGCGTGTCGAGTGCATCGCGAAGCCGCCCTTCGCCCGCGAGTGCGTGGGCGAGATGACGGCGCGCGCCGTGTTGCGACGAATCGAGGGCCAGGGCTTGTCGCAGCGAGCTGATGGCTTCGCGAACGCGTCCGAGTCCGAGATGCGCGGCGCCCGCGAGTGCGTGTGCGTCGGCGCGGGTGGCATCGAGTTCGATCGCGCGTCGCGCGGCGCGAACGGCGCGGAGCATGTCGTCGCGACTGTGATGAACACGCGCGACGAGCACGTGCGTGGCAGCGTCGTCGGGTGCGTGGTCGGCGAGTCGTTCGGCGATCGCGAGGGCGGCCGCGCTGTCGCCGCGGGCAAGGGCGGCGAGGACGTCCGCGGGGGCGTCGGAGTTCGACAGCGTCATCGGGCGGATGCTTCGGCGAGGGTGAACGAGGCGAGCGGTGAAACCAGGATACGGAAGGTTCCGCGCTCGATCATCGCGCTGCTGCGGGACGCGAATGCCGCCGCCAGCGAGGCGCGTGACGCGCGCGGCGCGAGATCGATGCGATCGGCGTAACCCTGTGCCAGACGGACGAGCGAGCGCGTCAGGACGCGTGCGTCGGCGGCGACGGCGCTCGCGAACAGCGGTTCGAGAGCCGAGGTCGCGAAGTGCGCGGTCGTCGGATCGAGGCGGCGTCCGTGGCGAAGTGCATCCCACCCTGCGCGACCGGAAGAGATCGAGAGACCAGCGGCGGATTCCGTGATGGTTGCGAGTGCGCGAGCTTCTGCGATTCCGAAGCGGTCGATGGCGACGACTGTCACTCGCGATGGCGAGTCGTTGTGTTCATTCGCACGCATCGCATTCGGCGGCGGCAACCAGTCGGATACCACCACGCGATCGCGTCGCGCGAGAAACGCAGCGCGATCATTGCGGTGCAGCGCACGCGCTTCGTGCACGGACGCAAAGGTCGCGGGGGCAACGACGTCGGTGAACGCGAACACGCGGTCGGGATCGGCGAAGGTCCGCTCGGCGGCACGGGCGAGAACGAATCGGTGCGGCGCGCGCGCCACGCGTCGGTGGGTCGCGCTTCGGGGGTCGAACGCGGCGCGAGCATCGACGATCAACACGTCTCCGCCATCGAGGTCACCGTCGTCGATCG
>CBIHQZ010001032.1:0-3133 GCA_966212315.1 uncultured Myxococcales bacterium | reverse complement strand
CAGGAGAGGGCCAGGCGAGCGACCGTGCGCACACTCGTCGGCAATGCTCAGGGTCTGCGCCGAAGATGCGGACGAGACGTCTACCCGCTACGGCGCGGCCTGATGGAACACCCACTTCGGGTGATCTCGCTCCGCCGCCTGCAACTCCCACTCGCTCTTGAAGAGCACCACCGGCTGGTTGTCGAGATCGCGCACCACCACGCCGTAGCGTGACTTCTCGAGCGCTTCGGGAGACGCGCCATCGCCCGTGATCCAGCGCGCGTGCGAGAAGCCGAGCGTGTCCAGATCGATCTCCGCGCCGTACTCGTTCGCCATCCGGTACTGGAACACTTCGAATTGCAGTCGTCCGACGACGCCGAGGATCGGGTCTTTCTCCTGACCCTTCACGGTGAACGTCTGCACGGTGCCTTCTTCGACGAGCTGATCGAGCCCCGAGATGAACTGCTTTCGCTTCATCGGGTCTTTCAACCGTGCGCGCGCGAAGTGCTCGGGCGAGAAGCGCGGCACGCCCTCGAACATGAACGAGCTGCCCTGCGTGAGCGTGTCGCCGATGCGGAGATTCCCCGGGTCGAACACACCGAGCACGTCACCCGGATACGCTTCTTCGACGATGGTGCGCTCCTGCGCCATGAACTGCTGCGGGCGCGACAAACGCATCTCTTTGTCGAGACGCACGTGCTTCACCTTCATGCCGCCTTCGAAGCGACCCGAGCACACGCGCATGAACGCGATGCGATCGCGATGCGCCTTGTCCATGTTCGCCTGGATCTTGAACACGAACGCGCTGAACTCTTTGTCCGTCGGCTCCGCGAAGCCCTTGGTGGTCTTGCGCGGTCCGGGTGACGGCGCGAGGTTGATGAACTGGTCGAGGAACGGTTCGACGCCGAAGTTGTTCATCGCGCTGCCGAAGAACACCGGGGTGACTTCGCCGCTTCGAAACACTTCCACGTCCAGTACGTCGCCGGCCGCATCGAGCAGCTCGATCTCGTCCTTCAACGCCTGCCAGAGCGTCTCGCCGATCATGTCTTTCAAGCGTGGATCGTTGGCGTCCGCGACTTCGACACTCGCGACCGCCGCGCCCTTCTGGTGCTCTTCGAACAAGTGCACCTGCTTGGTCACGCGGTTGTAGACGCCCTTGAAGTCGGGCCCCATGCCGATCGGCCAGGTCACCGCGCTGCAACGGATGCCGAGGAGATTCTCGATCTCGGTCATCAGCTCGAACGGATCACGGCTCGGTCGATCGAGCTTGTTCATGAACGTCACGATCGGCGTGTTGCGCATGCGACACACCTGGAAGAGCTTGCGCGTCTGCGCTTCGACGCCCTTCGCCGCGTCGATCAACATGACGGCCGCATCGGCCGCAGTGAGGGTTCGATAGGTGTCCTCGCTGAAGTCCTGGTGACCGGGCGTGTCGAGCAGGTTGAAGCGAATGCCGCGATACACGAACTGCATCACGCTGCTCGTGACCGAGATGCCGCGCTGCTTCTCGATCTCCATCCAGTCGGACGTCGCCGCGCGCTTCGCCTTGTTCGACTTCACGGCGCCGGCGAGATGGATCGCGCCTCCGTAAAGCAGCAGCTTCTCGGTAAGTGTCGTCTTACCGGCATCGGGGTGCGAAATGATCGCGAAGGTCTTTCGCGGTGCGTGAGCAAAACTCGGATCAGCCATGGCGGATGGGTCTCGGTGAAACTAGGGCGGTGTTGATGGCGCGGCTGGCGCGAAGAATCAACTCCCGCGAAGGCGATCGAGAACGAATGCGAGATCGCCGGGCAAAGGTGAACTGACCGAAATGCGGCCGCCGCCGTTCGGCGCGGTGACCTCGATGCGCTCGCTGTGCACGAACGGACGGTCGAGCAGGTACTTCTCGGCGAAGTGACGGTTCGATGGCGCGTGTCCGTGGCGACCGTCGCCGAGCACCGGATGGTCGAGCTGTGCGAGGTGGCGGCGGATCTGATGCTTGCGACTCGTCGCGGTGGTGACGCGCAGCAACGAGTGGCCGCCGATGTGTTCGACGGTTTCGTAGCGCGTGAGGGCCTCGAGTGTCTTGCCGCGATCGACGAGTGGCGAGCGCACCGTGCCGTGGTCACGCGTGATGCCGCGAGCGAGAACGAGGAAGCTCTTCACCGCGTCGTCGGCCGCGAATGCATCGTTCCACGGGGCCATCACGGCACTGCTCCGCGCGATCATCACCACGCCGCTCGCGCCTTCATCGATGCGATGGAGCGGTACTGCGTCGGGGAGCCCGAGTCCGCTGTGCACGCGCGCCATCAACGAGAACACGTGCTCGCCTTGCGGAGTCACCGGCTCGTGCGGGCCCTTGTCGACGAAGAGCACTTCGCCTGCGTCTCGCAGCACGCGCGGCGCGGGAACGTCGCCCTTGATCGCGAGCGCGATCGTTTCGACCTCGGGGGTCTGCGGCATCATGTCGAACGGTTCTATCCGCGTGACGGCGTAGCCCATGCGACCGAGGTGCTCGAGATCGCGCGCGAGCGATGCCGGTTCGCAGGACACGTACACGACCACGCGCGGTGCGAGGCGGCCGACCGCATCGCGCACATCGGGGCTCACGCCGCGGCGCGGTGGATTGAGAACGACCGCGTCGGGGCGCTTCTTCTCGTTCGCCCACAGGAGCATCACTTCGCCTGCGTCGCCTGCCGTGGCGATCGCATCGAGCCCTTGCGCGCGCGAGGCCTCGGCCGCGCTGTCGGCCGCGGGCGTGAACGACTCGATCATTCGCACCCGCGCGCCGCGCGACGCGAGCACGAGACCGAGCGCACCCGCGCCGGCGAATGCATCGACGACTTTACGACCGGTCAATCCGCCGGTGCGTTGCGCGACGACGTCCGCGACGCGTGCATAGATCTTCGCGGCCTGTCCGCGATGCGCTTGCACGAACGCGCCCTGCGATGCGTTCACGTACACGCGCCCGGTGACGGTGTCGCGCGAGGTCAGCGGTCCGAGCACTACGCGCGGCGCACCGCCGAGGACCGTGGGCCGATCGCCCGTGTGCAACGAGACGCCGACCGACGCGATCGCGGGAACATCACGCTGAAGCCGTTTTGCCGCTTCGGCGATGATCCCTTCGCCGACCGGGCGTGTGCCGTCGAGAACAAGCGTCAGCAAGCACTGAGCG
>CBIHQZ010001031.1:0-3134 GCA_966212315.1 uncultured Myxococcales bacterium | reverse complement strand
CGCGCGTCGCGGTAGTGCCGCTCCATGTCGAACTCGGTGCTGTAGCCATAGCCGCCGAACACCTGGAGGGCCTGGTGGGCGACCCGCGTCGCCATCTCGCTCGCGTAGAGCTTGGCCATCGCGCTCTCGGCGCTGTGTCGCTGCCCCTTGTCCTTCATCGAGGCCGCACGCCAGATGAGCAGTCGCGCTGCGTCGATCTCGGTCGCCATGTCGGCGAGCTTGAACTGGATCGCCTGATGCTGGCTGATCGGTACGCCGAACGATTTGCGCTCTTTGGAGTACGCGACGGCCTTCTCGTACGCGGCGCGCGCGATGCCGAGGGCTTGCGACGCGATCCCGATGCGCCCGCCGTCGAGCGTCGCCATCGCCACCTTGAAGCCCGAGCCTTCTTCGGCGAGACGGTACGAAGCGGGGATCTTCACGTTCTCGAAGAAGATCGTGCACGAGTGCGCGGCGCGAATTCCGAGCTTGTCGTCGTGGTGATTGCGCGTGACGCCGGGAGCATCGAGCGGGACGAGGAACGCGGTCGCTCCCTTGTGACCGATCCCCTTGGTGGTCATCGCGAAGAGCACGATCGTGTCGGCAACCGGGCCGTTGGTGATCCAGTTCTTCGAGCCGTTGATGATGTAGTGATCGCCCTGCTTCTCGGCGAAGGTCGCCATCGTCGCGGCGTCGCTCCCCGACATCGGCTCGGTGAGACCGAAGCATCCGAGCTTCTCGCCCGATGCATAGGGCGTGAGAAACTGCTGCTTCTGCTCTTCGGTTCCGAACTTGTAGACCGGGTCCGAATAGAGCGAGTTGTTGACCGACATGATCACGCCGACGCTCGCGCACGCCGCGCAGATCTCTTCCATCGCGATCGCGTAGCTCACGCAATCGAGGCCGCCGCCGCCGTACTGATCGGGAATCGCCATCCCCATGAAGCCCAGCTCGGCGAGCCGCTTCACCATGTCCGAGGGCCACTCGCCCTTCTTGTCCATGTCCTTGGCGCGGGGTGCGACTTCACGGGTCGCGAAGTCGCGCGCGGTCTGTTGCACCATCAACTGTTCTTCGGTGAGTGCGAGATCCATGAGGGCGCGGAGTATCCGAGGAACCGCTATCCCCGTCGAGGGAAACGAGCGGTTCGCGGACTCACTTACCCACGAACACCCGCGGCGCGCGCGGGTTCTCGACGAAGCTCTTCATCCCGCTCTTCTGATCCTCGGTGCCGAAGCACACGCCGAACGCCTGGATCTCGAGCTGGTTCGCGACACTCAAGGGCACGTCGTGTCCTGCGCGCATCACGCGTTTCGCCTGCGCGATCGCGAGCGGCGCCTGCTTCGCGATCTCGTCGGCGATCTTGCGAACCTCGGCATCGAGTTGATCCTGCGGGAACACCTGCTCCACGAGCCCGATGTCCGCCGCGGTCTTCGCGTCGACCATCATGCTGCCGCGAAACACCAGCTCGCGCGTCTTGCCGACGCCGAGGCGGCGCTTCAATCGCTGCGTACCGCCGAA
This sequence comes from uncultured Myxococcales bacterium, assembly GCA_966212315.1. GTDB lineage: Bacteria > Myxococcota_A > Polyangia > Polyangiales > CBIHQZ01. The sequence goes on along the minus strand of CBIHQZ010001031.1, from coordinate 1,637 downwards.
GCCGGGGATCACGCCGAGGCCCACTTCGGGCTGACCGAAGCGCGCTTTCTCGCCTGCGTAGATGAGATCGCACGCGCACGCGATCTCGCAGCCGCCGCCGAGTGCGAAGCCCTGCACCTGCGCGATGACCGGGAAGTGCGCGCCTTCGAGCACATCGCCGAGTGCGTGACCCTGCGCGGCGAACGAACGCGCCTGCTCGCTGTTCAATTGCGACATCACGCCGATGTCGGCGCCCGCGACGAACGCTTTCTCCCCTGCCCCGAGCAGGATCGCCACGCGAATATTCGGATCGGCGTCGAGCGCCGCGAACGCACGCGTGAGTTCCGCGATGACGGTGGGACTCAACGCGTTGAGTTTGTCGGGGCGGTTGATGGTGACGCGCGCGATCGGGCCTTCGACCGCGACGAGAATGGTCTGGTAGTCGCTCATGGTGACGACGGAGCTATCACGACTCGCGCCGCGTTGCGCGTTTGCGCACGGGCGTGGTCAGGGTGAGCGTCTTCTGCGAGTGAACGCCGTCGCGAACATCGCGTCCCGTCACGATTCGCGTAGGATCGGCGAATGGTTCGGGGACATCTCGTGCTCGGGTTCGCGCTGCTCGCATCGGCGTGCAATGCGTACGATCGCGGAAGTTACGAGCGATTGCTCGACGCGGCGGATGTCTCGCTGGACACAACGATGTCGCGCGATGTGTCCGACGTTCCAATGGACTCGGTCGATGCCGTCGACGCGACCGACGGAGGCACGGATGCGTCCGATTCCGCTTCCGATGTCGCCTCCGATTCCGTGAACGACACCCGCGACGCGGGGCCCACGTGCGATGCGTGTCAGCCCGGCACCACGTGCTGCGGAACGCGCTGCGTGAACACGCAGACCGATCCGATGGCGTGCGGCGCGTGCGATCACGCCTGCGGTCCGGGGCAAGTGTGCAGCGCTGGATCGTGCGTTGCGTGTGCAGCGAACGCGACGGTGTGCGGCGCCGTTTGCGCGAGCCTCTCGTCGGACCCGATGAACTGCGGCACGTGCGGGAACGTCTGCCCGGCGCGTAGCGGCGACCAGCCGGGTGCATGTCTCGGAGGCGCGTGCCTTTGCGGCAACGACCTCGAAGTCATGTGCGGAACGACGTGCGCGAACCTGGCGACCGACCCGAACAACTGCGGGTCGTGCGGTCGCGTGTGTGCGGGAGGATCGATCTGCAGCGCCGGAAGCTGCCAGATCTGTGGTCGTCCGACGATCCCGTGCAATGGACGATGCGTGAGCACCCAGACCGATCCCGCGAATTGCGGTGCATGCGGCGATTCGTGCGGCCCGGGCGTCCTGTGCGCGAACGGACTTTGTGGGTGCGGCGTCGGGCTGACCGCGTGCTCGAGGGGATGCACGAACCTCGCAAACGATCCCGACAACTGCGGCCGTTGCGGCAACGTGTGTTCGGGGCTCTCGCAGTATTGCGGCAACGGCTCGTGCAGTTTCGCATGCCCGAGCGGCACCTCGGTGTGCTCGCGCAGTTGCGTCAACTTCAACACCGACCCCCTCAATTGCGGTCGCTGCGGAGTGGTTTGTTCCGCGGGCACACAGTGCAATCTCGGCACCTGTCGGTAGCGCCGGTATTCACGCGATGAGCAATGGGGCACGCGATG
>CBIHQZ010001030.1:0-3137 GCA_966212315.1 uncultured Myxococcales bacterium | reverse complement strand
CCATGCGGTCGAGCATGTAGACGATGCCCGGCGCTGCGTCGGCCATGGCCTTTACGGGGGGCTGATTCGCGAGGAAGTCGCCGCCGTAGATCGTCTCTTCCATGTGAATCTGCGGCGAGTCACCCTCGCCTTTGAGATTCACCGACGCGTTGATGCCGCCCTGCGCGCACACGGAGTGCGAGCGCTTCACGGGAACGAGCGAGAAGAGATCGACGGGGATGCCGGCTTCGCAGAGCTTGATGACGGTCATGAGACCGCCGAGTCCGCCGCCGACGACGATCGCGCGTCGGACCGTGCCCGACTTGGAGAGAATGGAACTCTTGGCTGCCATGGGGACTCCGGGGATACCGCACGCGGGGTGTAGGGTTCAACGACGTTCACGGGAAGTGGCGCGGTGAATCGCTGATTGCGTGCGACCTCGCGACTTCGCGGCGAAGCGCGGCGGTCGGCGACGATGCGCGGTCAGTCGTGCTACGGGTCGGAGATGCGCGTGCGAAATGGTCGGGACGCGATGATCGTCGCGCTGTCGTTGTGGCTCAGCGGCTGTTCGTTGATCCTTCGACCCGACCCGGCCGGGCTCGAGCCGCGTGACGGCGCGACGACGATGGTCGACGGCGCAACGAGTGACGGCGCCACGGTCGACGGTGCCGACGATGTGAGCGCACCGGACGACACGATCGAGACGGATGGCGCGCAGTGCACGGATGGTTTGATCGCGTGCGGGGACGCATGCGTCGATTTGCAGAGCGACGCGCTTCACTGCGGCGACTGCGCGACGGTCTGCGTCGATGGCATGTCGTGCGTGGCGGGCGCGTGCGTGCCGAACGATTGCGCGACCGGTGCGATGCGATGCGACGGCGTGTGCGTCGACGTCCAGTCAGACCCTGCGCATTGCGGGACGTGCGCGATGGCGTGCGGTGCGGAACAACGCTGTGTGGCCGGGGTGTGCGGTTGCGGCGATTCGCTGGTCGCGTGCGGCGACCGCTGCGTCGACACGCAGAGCGACTCGATGAACTGCGGCGCATGCGGCGTCGCATGCGCGGGGGTCGCATGCAGCAGCGGACGATGCGCGTGTGCGGCCGGAACGACTGCGTGCGGTGCGACGTGCGCGAATCTGCAATCCGATGCCGCGAATTGCGGCGCGTGCGGAAACGCATGCCCCGTTGGGATCGCGTGTGCGAACGGTCGCTGCGCGTGTCCGACTGGTACGCGCGCCTGCAGCGGGATGTGCGTGTCGGCGTACTCGGATCCGAACAACTGCGGCGCGTGCGGGCGCGTGTGTCCGACGGGCGGGACGTGCGCTGCGGGGAACTGCTTCTGTGGCGGCGGGCTGGCGCAGTGCAGCGGTGCGTGCGTGTCGCTGCAGACCGATGCGAACAATTGCGGGCGGTGCGGACGCGTGTGCGGAAGCGGGCAGCGGTGCCAGTTCGGCAACTGTCGCTGAGGGTCTGAAGCGCATTGCGCGCAAGCGCGTCACGACGTGACTACAGCTCGATGAGGAAACCGCACTGCGCGCAGGCGCGTCACGACGCGCCACCACAGCTCGATGAGGAAAACGCGCTGCGCGCAGGCGCGTCACGACGCGCCGCTACAGCTCGATCGGCGCGCTGGTGAAATGGCGAACGCCCCGCCGATCACGATGACCGGCAGGGCGTTCTGGTCCATCGAGTGACTGCGACTACTTCGTCTCTTCGAACTCTGCGTCGATGACGTCGCCGTCCTTCTTCGCGCCGCCCGATTCGCCGCCGCCCTCGCCGGTCGGGCCTTCACCGCCCGGTCCACCCGGGCCGCCAGGACCGCCGCCCGCCGCCGCGTACATCGCGGTCGCGATGCGCTGCAGTTCCTTTTCGAGCTTGTCCGAAGCCGCGACCACGCCGTCGTGTTCCTGCTTCGTGATCGCGTCGCGGGTCGACTTGATCGCCTCCTCGAGCGTCGTCTTCTCGTTCGCCGGGAGCTTGTCGCCCGCATCGCGAATGAGCTTCTCGGCCTGGTATGCGATCGCGTCGGCCTTGTTGCGTGCCTCGGCTTCGTCACGACGACGCTTGTCTTCCGACTCGTGCGACTGCGCCTCGCGAACGAGCTTCTCGACTTCGTCCTTCGCGAGACCCGAGCCTGCTTCGATGCGAACGTTGTGCGACTTGCCCGTCGCTTCGTCCTTCGCCGTCACCGACAAGATGCCGTTCGCGTCGATGTCGTAGGTGACGCGAATCTTCGGCACGCCCTGCGGGGCCGGCGGAATGCCGTCGAGCACGAACCGACCGAGCGACTTGTTGTCGCGCGCCATCGGTCGCTCGCCCTGGAGCACGTGGATTTCCACCTGCGTCTGGCTGTCGCTCGCGGTCGAGAACACATCGCTCTTCGACGTCGGGATCGTCGTGTTGCGCGGGATGAGCACCGTCGCGATGCTCCCCTTCGTCTCGACGCTGAGCGAGAGCGGGGTGACGTCGAGAAGGAGCAGATCCTTCACTTCGCCGGTGAGAATGCCGCCCTGCACCGCCGCGCCGATCGCGACGACTTCGTCGGGGTTCACCGACTTGTTCGGCTCGCGCCCGAAGAAGTCCTTCACGCGCTTCTGCACGAGCGGGATGCGCGTCGATCCGCCGACGAGCACGACCTCGTTGATGTCGCCCGGGCGCTTGCCCGCGTCGCTCAACGCGCGCTTGCACGCTTCCATCGAACGCTCGACGAGCGGCTCGATCATCTGTTCGAGCTTCGCCCGCGTGAGGCGGATGTTCATGTGCTTCGGACCCGTCTGATCGGCCGTGATGTACGGCAGATTCACGGTGGTCTCCTGCGCGGCCGACAACTCGACCTTCGCCTTCTCCGCCGCCTCGCGCAAACGCTGGAGCGCGTTGCGATCCTTGCTCACGTCGACGCCGCTCTCCTTGCGGAACTCCGCAACGAGGTGGTCCATGATCAAGTGGTCGACGTCGTCGCCGCCGAGGTGCGTGTCACCGTTGGTGCTCTTCACTTCGACGAGGTTCTCGCTCACCTCGAGAATCGAGATGTCGAACGTGCCGCCGCCGAAGTCGTAGACCGCGATGATCTCGTCCTTCTTCTTGTCGAGACCGTAGGCGAGCGCGGCCGCGGTCGGCTCGTTGATGATGCGGCGGACGTTGAGCCCGGCGATCTTGCCC
>CBIHQZ010001029.1:0-3142 GCA_966212315.1 uncultured Myxococcales bacterium | reverse complement strand
CCACCACACACGCTCGTGCAATCGCAGGCTCGTGCAATCGCGATTCGCGCCGGCAGGTCACGACGTGCCACCACACACGCTCGTGCAATCGCGGGCTCGTGCAACCAGCTTCGCGCCGGCCCGTCACGACGGCCACCACACACGCTCGTGCAATCGCAGGGATCGTGCAATCAGGCTTCGCGCCGGCAGGTCACGACTGCCACCACACACGCTCGTGCAATCGCAGGCTCGCGCAATCAGGCTTCGCGCCGGCAGGCCACGACTGCCACCACACGGGCTCGTGCTCGGTCCATCGACGACAGCGATGAGCGCCGCTCACCCCGGCGTGGCGACGCCGCAGGGGAAGCGCGCGCTCAACGTCGACGCATTGGTCTGCGCTTGCGTACACGCGCTTCCGACCAACTCGATCTGATTGTTCCCCACGAGGCGCCACCCGTTCGGATCGCCGAACATCAGCGGCATGCCGTCGAGGCGAACGTCGCCCTGCGGCGCGCCGGTCGGATCGATGGTGCCGTGCACGGTGAAGGTGCAGCTCCGCACGCCTGACGTGATCATCGAGAACGCGCTGGTGAGCGACGCCGGATCGAGCGCGCGGAAGAACTGCGCGCCAGTCGTGCCCGAACCCGCATCGGCGAGTGCTTGCATGTGCGCATCGGCAGCCCCGGCACCGACGCTGATGACGTACGTGCGAATCCCCATCGCGAAGGCCGCACGCACGGCTTCGACCGACAATTGCCTCGCGGCATCGAGGCGTGGTCCCGGCGATTGCGACGCACCGAGATCTCCACACGTGCCCGGCTCGCCGTCGGTCGCGAGAACGATCGCGCGGATGCCCGGGCTCGCGTCGCCCGCGAGCACCGGCGTGACTGCGCGGATGCTGTCGCCGGTGGGGGTGTAACGCACTGGCTGCGCGCCGTTCAACGCGCGTGAGATCGCGGTGAAGTTGTTCAGCGTGGGCGCAAGCAGCGGATTCGGCGCAATGAGCGGGCAGGTGTTCATGTCGCGCGCGGAGTACATCGCGAGTCCGAAACGGACGTCGGCCTGGAGCGCGTGCACCACGCCGTTCGTCGGATCGACGAGCGTGTTGCGGATCGCATCCCATCGCGTCGAGGAGCCGAACGACTCGGTCATGCTCTGCGACTGATCGATGAGAAGAAGCAGAGTCGCAGGCTGACGATCGAGCGCGACGGTGACGTCCGCGCACGCGTCGCCGACGAACGTCGTGTCGGCCGGAACGACGACATCGCCATGGTCGCCGCCGTCACTCGTCGATGTGCTCACGCAACGCCCGGCGCTCGTGCACTGGTAACCAGAGGCGCATCCACGCGCGCCCGTCGCGCAATCGGCGGTGCAATGGTGATCCGGTCCGCAGTAGAGACCGCCCGCGCATTGGTTGTCAGTGCTGCACGTCGTCGCGCATTGCGTGTGAAAGACGGTGTCGCACGGCGCAGGTCCGCTCCCGACCGCCGGCGTGCTGCACGCGGCGATGGCGGTACCCGCGAGGCCGAGGAACGAGCGGGCCATTCGCGACGATCGGTTCGTTTGCGAGCGTCGTCGTGTGCAGTTCGTTGCCATGGCTTTTCCTCGTTCGGCCAGAGTGATGGAAATGGACGCAGGAGAAACGGTACTGCGCGCGCGAACGCACGACGAACCTGAATACTCGGACGGGATTTCTTTTGAGCGGGAAGGTACTCGCGTGTGCGCGAAGGTGCCGCGATGGGAGCGCGTTACTGAGAGACGAGCGGATCGGTGACGATCCCGAGCTTCGTAACGCCGGAGGCCCGCATGATCCCCATGACGCGCACGACCTGACCGTACGGCACGCTCTCGTCGGCCTGTAGATAGGCTTCGTGATCGCGCTGCACCATCGGGTTGTGCAGCAGTCGATCGGCGAGCTGTTCGACCGGCACCATATCCGCGTCGAGCCACACGCGCACGGGCGCGCTCGGGTTGTTCGGCGTCTCGCGCGCGACGGTGATGCGGACCTTCTGATCGTTCGAGGGCATCGCGGGCGCTTGCGCGTTCGGAAGATCGACGTGGATCCCCGACTGCACCAGCGGCGCGGTGACCATGAAGATGATGAGCAGAACGAGCATCACGTCGACGAGTGGCGTCACGTTGATGTCGCTGACGGGACCTCCCCCGCCGCCGCCTGAACTCATGGCCATGGCGTTGGTGCTCCTCGGTTACTTGAGAATGTGCCGGCGCACGATGTTGAGGAAGTCGTTGCAGAACGCGTCCATCTCGTTGGAGAGCACGCGAATGCGACGGCCGAAGTAGTTGTAGGCCATGACGGCGGGGATCGCGGCGACGAGGCCGATGGCGGTGGTGAAGAGCGCTTCGGCGATGCCCGGGCCGACGCGGTCGATGGTGCTCTGGTCCTGCGAGCCCGAGAGCTGGAGGAAGGCGTTCATGATGCCGTACACGGTGCCGAACAGACCGACGAACGGGCCGGTGCTTCCGGTCGTGGCGAGGAACGGCAGCATGCTCTCGATGGTCGTCATCTCGCTCGCGGTCGCGCGACGCAGGGCGCGCTCGACGTTCTCGATCCCGCCACCGTCTTCGCCCGCATCGGTCGCGGCTTTCAATCGTCGCAGTTCGTCGTAGCCCGCGCGGAAGATCTGCGAGACCGGCGACTTCGGGGCCTTCGCAGCGACTTCGGCCGCGAGGTTGAGTTGCTTCGTCTCGTAGAAAGTCTTCAGGAACTGCTTTGTCTGCGCGTCGGCCTGACGAAGATAGAGAAACTTGTAACCAATGATGTACCAGCACGCGACGCTGAAGAGCACGAGCAGCGTGATGACGATCTTCACCGGCACGGTCGCCTGCATCACGAGTTCGAGAATCGTCGGGACGTGACGCGCGCCCCCGGCGTGGGCGGGTGCGCCTGCACCGGCCGCCGCCTGTGCGAACGAATAAAGATGCGTGTGAATGACCGTCGGCATGGTGCGGCAGTACGCCGCTCGAGGCTGCTGTGTCAACGTTGCGAGCAAGACGCGTCGCGCGGAATAGCCCGCCTGTTTCCGGCGTCGTCGTTCAAGCGCCTCGCTCACTCGAACCCGCACGACCGGACGAACCGTCATGGACCTTGCCGAAACCTCGCGATCAGCTGCGCGCGCCGCGGCTCCCTTGCTCGCGTTCTTCG
>CBIHQZ010001028.1:0-3143 GCA_966212315.1 uncultured Myxococcales bacterium | reverse complement strand
CTAGCGCGAGCGCGGCGTCGCGAGCCGCGTGACGAGTGACCGAAAACCCGCGGCGCGCATCGATCCATGGCGAAGCGAGTGCGAGTGCGGCGAACCCGATCGCGAGGAGTGCCGAGCCGTGGAGATTCGTCCAGAGCACGGTCAGCGCAACGGCGATCCAGGTGCGTCGCGATGGCACGCGCTGATCGGCACAAAGGAGCGCAACGAACGGGACGAAACAGAGTTCGCCGAACGCCTGCGCCCGAATCGCGCAGTTCGTGACGACGAGCGGCAGCACGATCAACCCCGCGACGGCGGTGCGCCCCGGCGTTGCGCCGTTGCGAATCGAGCCCGCACAAGCGAGCGCCAGCGTGAGTGCCGAGATCGCCGCGCGTAGGAGGAGCATCCCGGTGAAGCCGGCGGCGCGATGAATGCCGTACCAGGCGAGGTGTGCGAGCCACTGCGGATCGCTCACCGGCACGCCGCGGGCGAGAACGGTGAGCGTGTTGTGGCGGATGAGTCCATGCCACGCGATCTCGCGGCCGGTCACGAGATTGAACCACGTGTCGTTGCTGATCTGCGCGCGCCCGTTCACGAGTAGCAGCGCGACATCGAGAGCGACGAGTGCAACGAGCGCGACGATCGATGCACGCGCGCGTTCGCGAATCGACATGCGTCGAGTGCCGCACACTCGCCCGTCGCAGTCCACCATCTCGGCCGGCACTTCAGCCGAACGCGACGTCCCAGGAGCCCGCATCGGGTTCGACGAATCGAACCAGTCGCTCGCCTTCGGCGGCAAGCGCGTCGCGATCTTTGCGCGCAAGCTTTCCGAACGGCGCGAGCGAGAGCGTCGCGGTCTTCTTCTTGCGCTCGATGCGCCACGTGCCCTGCACGAACCCGTCGACAGTGAACGTCGCCGCGACTCGAAGACCCGCTAGAAAGACTTTCGATTTGTGTGCATCCGCGATGATGCGACTGCGATCGAAGTGACCGAGCAGCAGGTTGTCGAACTCGGGGAGAAATCGAGGCGGCGCATCGGCGCTCTCGTCGGCAGGCGGCGCATCGACGACGTCGAACAGCTCGCGACCTTGTTCGTCGTGCATCACTCGCAACTCGCCGCGCATGGCCTCGAACGTGTCTTTCAACGCGCGCAGCCCCGACCCGATCTGCATGTCGCGCGGCGTTGCCGGACCGAACGCAGCAAGATATCGCCGCACGAGTTCGGACAGATCGCCGCCGTCGGGAATCTTGCGATCGAGCCACTGCTCTGCGAGCGCGAACGGCGGCTCCGTCGGGAATCCCCACTTCCCCTCGCCGGGGGTCTGCACGAGCGGCAGCGTCATGCGCACCGCGTAGCCCATCGCACGGACATCGAGCTTCGGGTGAAGCGACGCGAGGTGATCACGGATCTCGTTGAACGTTCGCGGAGGGCCCTTCCGCAAAAACGCCCGCGCATCGCGCGCGAGTACCTCGAGGTCGAAGCCCTCGCTGCGTCCCCGCAGCACCGACGTCATGCCCGCGGTGAGCATCGGCTGGAGCAGCCCGCGAAACGCGACGTAATCATCCGCGGTCACGAGGTGCAGCGTTCCTCGCATCATCGTGGCGCGCACGACGGAGCGCTTCTCGATCGCACGCGCCAGGGGCACGCGCTCGAACGCCGCGATGCGCGACCACAGCCCGACGTACGGCGGTCCCGCCAGTTGCGCCTGCATCCCGGCGAGGCGCGCGACCGCGTCTTTGGGCGCGAGGGTCGTTCGTGCGAGCAGCAACTGGCGCGAGAGGGTCGCGCGATTGAGCGCACGCAATGTCATCGCAGAGACGGGGCCCGACGTCTTCTTCTTGGCGGCCATGCGCGGCGAGAATCGCATGCGTCGGATCGAAGCGGGCGGTTCGCGCGCACGACGACGACCCCCGCACCGTGGTACCGACGAATGCGATGAAGTGGATCTTTCTCTGGTCCCCCCGCGATGCGTCGGGGCGCGAAGCATTCGAGGCATTCGCAGCATCTGCGCGCGAGGCGATCGGCTCGCGACTGCGCGGAATCGAAGATTGCTCGCTCCATCTCACCGAACGAGCACCGCCGCGGCTTTCGATCGTTCCGTACGCGCGGAAACCTCTCGCCATGGTCACCGTGCACGGTGACGACGCCACGCTCCGCAACGTTCGCCGCGAGTTGCTCGCGCTCGACGGCACGCTCTCGGGTTACGCGGTCCGCGAGTCGACGCCGCGCGCCACGCCTCACCACACTCCGCGCGGCGAGCGCACGCCGGGGCTCGCGATGATCACGGTGTTCCGCAAACACCCGCGCATGGAGCGCACGCGTTTCTTCGACGAGTGGTTCGCGCATCACACGCCGCTCGCCCTCGCTGCCCATCCGACCATTGCGTACGTTCGGAATGCCGTCGACGCGAGCATCGTGCACGGCTCGCGTGAATGTGACGGCATCGTCATCGAGCACTTCGCCGAAGCACGCGATGTTCTCTCGCCGGTGCGCCTGTTCGGCGGCGCGACGCGCGCGTTGCCGAACATGGTGCGCGTCGGTCTGCATGCGCCGGCGTTCCTCGACATGGGCACGCTGACCAATCACCTCGCCGTCGAATACGCGCTGTAACTGGCGGATCCGCCATGGCGGACCGCCATCCGCCAGCAGACGGCACGAACCCGAAGCGCTGCGTTGCGCCCGATATCTACGTCGCGTTCACCAAGGTCGAGAAGGAGACCGCGGTGACGAATTGGAAGACATAGGAGCGCCGCACGCCGGTGTTGTGCGTCGAGTTCGACAACAGCGCGGTGCCCGAGCGGCGTGTTGCCGAGAAGCTCGATCACTACCGATCGATGGGCGTGCAAGAACGGGTGTACTTCACGCCGACCGCGCCCGAAGGCGAACGCATCCAAGTGTGGGACCGCGTCGAGGACGACCTCGTCGATCGCGTGGTCGAGGGCGACCGCACGCCGTGCGCGGCGCTCGGCTGGCGCGGAGAAGCGCATCGCCGAACTGGAAGCCGAACTGCGTCGTCGCGGCGGCTGAGCGATCGCACCTCACCCCGGCTGCCGCCTCACCGTTGGTCACGAATGTGTCCTCGCGCTGCGTTGGGGCCCGGCGGCTGAATGAAGCCACGGCAACGCCTCCGAAACCTCACCTTCGTGAGGCTCGCGATGTCGCA
>CBIHQZ010001027.1:0-3143 GCA_966212315.1 uncultured Myxococcales bacterium | reverse complement strand
CGCACCTCCATGCGCGGATCAGTGGGACGAGCCGCCGCGACCATGTCGGGCTCGCGTTGCTTCACGTCGACGTTGATGGGCACCGACGGGAACTCGCGCAGCAGGGTCGCGAGCGTCGGAATGCGGAAGTCCTGGCCCGCGTAGGGACGCACCCCGTTCGCGTCGCGATAGCCCCATCCCACGTCCCACCGCTCGACCTCGCGGAACGGAGAGCGGCGGATCTCGCGTCGGATGTTCGCCATGCGCGCGCCCGACTCGTCGTGCGAGAGGACGATCTCGCCGTCGGAGGTCATGTGCGCGTCGGTCTCGAGCGCCGTCGCACCGCGTTCGATGGCGCGACGAAACGACGGGATCGTGTTCTCGGGGAGTTCGGCGGGCGCGCCGCGATGCGCGTAGAGAAGCCGCGGAAATGCACTCACGCGCGCGAGGATGCCACGGTCAGAGCGTGCGCAGATACGCTTCGAGATCGTCGCGATCGCTCGTCGAGAGTGCGTCGGCGTGGCCCATGTGATGGCGGCCGTCGACGAGCATCGCGTGAACGGTGGGATAGCGCCCGTCGTGGAAGTACGGCGCGGTGGCGTCGAGATAGCGCAACGACGGCGTGTCGAACGAACGACGCGTCTCGTCGGATCCGAGTCCGCCGAGGACGTGGGTGAAGCCGTCGGTAAAGTTGCGCGCGGCATCGTGGCAGGCGGCGCATCCCGCGGCGCCTTCGAATACTTCACGCCCGTGAACCAATTGCGCGTCGCGCACGACCGATGGTTCGCGCGTCGGTTGCGGCAGTGCGCGGGACAGATACGACGCGATCGCATTCACCTCGTCGGGCTTGAGGCCGGTGCCGCCGAGTCGACGAATGGTCTGGACGATGTTGCGTGAGAGCGTGTCGGCACCGCCGTTCCAGTTGAACGGATGCTCGAGACGCCCCGCGAGCGTCGGCGTCTGTCGCGGCCCATGCGAAAGAAACCAGACGAGACCGTCGTCGCGGCCCTCGGGGTGACATCCGCCGCACGAGAGTCCACCCGACGAAATGCGCGGCTCGCGGGCGTTGTAGAAGAGCGCGCGTCCGTACGCGATCTCGGGTGAGAGCGAATCGCGGCCGATGTCGACGGCGATGCGAGCGCCGTGATCGCGCACTTCGACGGCGTGCGCGATCTGCGAGAAGACCACTTCGCGTCCGTCGTTCAGCACCGCGACGCCGCACGGTGCGCGCAGTGTTTCGGCGGGTGCTTCGGCGAGACGGCCGCTCGCGTCGAGGTGCGCGATGCGCTGCGTCCCCATCGCCGCGACGACGGCGCCTCCCGTGCGTGGGTCGATGGCGAGTGCGCTCGGGATGCGAATCGATCCGTTCTGCGTCGACGAGCGCAGACGCTCGGGGAGGATCACCGCGCTCCACGCGTCGCGCGCTGCATCGAAGCGAGCGATCGCGAACGACACCTTTTCGTCCGCGCCGACGGTGCGCGATCCCGCACCGTACACATCGCGCCGATCGTCCTTCGGAACCTCGCGCCCGGTGCGGTTGATCATGAACGCGACCAGTGGCGAGTCGTCGCCCGGCGCGATCGCGACGGTCCATGCTTGCGAAGGCTGTGGATGGACGCGGCCGTCGTGTTCGTCGGATGCCCCCGCGATGGGAGGGGATGCATTCGCGTGCGCTGCGATCGGTGGTGCGTGCGTGGTGGCGGTCGTAATCGCGGCGCGCGTGCGGTCATCGATGTTGTCGTGCGCGAGCGGCGCGACGGGGCCGAGGGAGCGTGCGATCGGCGGCGAAGAAGCCGCGACGATGACGCGCGCAGCAGTAACGCGGGGCACGACCGGAGCAACAGCGACTGCGCCGACCGGACCCATCGAATGGGCGATGAGCGAGGTTGCATCGCCATCGTCGGCACTCGGCTTGAACTCCGTTTCGAACGGTCGCTCGATGTCCCATCGACGCCAGTGCGGAGGCCGCAGCAACGCGACCTCGGGGCGATTCTCGCCGTGGATCGCGAGGTGCGGCATCGCATGCGCGTGCGGTCCATCGGCATCGACGTCGACGCGACTCATCGGCGCGCCCGCGAGATGCGCGAGGTACACCACGCGTCCGTCGTGCGACACCGCAATGCCTCGAGGCTCGCGCGGCACATCGAACGACCAGCGCTGTGCGAACGATTCGGTATCGATGGCAGTGAGCGCGTGCGCGATACCCGACGAGACATAGACGGTACGTTCGTCGGGCGAGAGCGCGATGCCGACGGGATCGGCCGGCGTCGATGCGCGACAGAGCAAGGCGCCGCTCGCCATGTCGTACACCGCGACCGTGTTGGCCTGTCGCTCGGTGACGAAGAGACGTCCATCGCTGCCGATCACGACCTGCGCGGGGGCGTGCCCGACCGCTACGTTGTGATCGAGACGCACCGCATCGCGTGCGAGCGAGACCACCACGACGCGATCGTTGTCGCTGTCGGCGCCCGCCATCCACGCCTCGCCGGGTGCGATCGCCATCGTCCCCCCGGCGCGACCGCGATGCTTCGGCGGCGCACCCGCGAGCAGGCAACTCGATGCATCGCGCGCGTGTCGCGACACCGGTGCGTTCGCCACGCCGCGCACTATGCGAGCGGCCGGTGTCTCGATCCGCGCCATCGGATTCGAGGCACAGAAAATCCCCAGCACCGCGGCCATGCATGCACGCGACCCACTCATGGAACGCCTCCACGGGTCGCAACGCGCCGAGGCACGTGAACGCCGCCCCACCTCCGACGCGCGAGGGTTCGATTCGATCTACCGACTGCGACAATCCTTGGAACGTGACGCGATTGCCCCGCGTACACTGATTCCGTGAAGCGATTCGCCCTTGTCACGACCGCCCTCGTCGCGTTGGCCGCCTGCGGCGGACACGCGCGAACCCGCAACGCCGAACGACGCCCCTCGCGATTTCGCACCTGGATCGCGGCCAGCCCGGTCGCACAAGGCGCGGATGTCGTCACGCATGCGATCCGCAGCCCGCTTTCGCTGCTCCAGATCGCGGGGGTGCGCGTCGAGATCAACCCGTCGCTCCACGATCCGCTCACTGCGCTCGGTGCGTGTGCGGATCTGGTGACGCGTTGCTATCAGCCGCCCGGCGCCCCCCTCGATGCGTGCGTCGATTCGGTACGGCGATGCACGAC
>CBIHQZ010001026.1:0-3144 GCA_966212315.1 uncultured Myxococcales bacterium | reverse complement strand
CAAAGATGTTCGCACGCTCACCGACGACATCGAGACCGCGACGAACTCGACCGTCGTAGCCACCGAAGAAGGCACGAAGCTCGCCGTGCGTGCGACGGGCGCTGCGCGACAGATCAGTGTGACGGCCCAGCAGCAGCGGAGCAGCACCGAACAGGTCTCGGCGGCGATGCAGGACATCGGCGAAGTCGCGAAACAGGTCTCCGCGGGGAGCACGCAAACGCTCTCGGCGACGCGCGATCTCACGAGACTCGCCGAAGGACTGCAGCAATCCATCCAGAGCTTCCGGCTCTGAGCAGTGGAGATGACGATGCCGACACCTTCGCATGCCTTCGTTGATTCTTCGCACGGCACGAACGTGCGCGCCGATCGCGTTGTCACGCCGCATCTCGTGATGCTCGTCGCCGGGTCTCGCATTGCAATCCGCGCCGACGAAACGCTCGAGATCTGGCACACGGATCGTTGCCACGCGATTCCGGGAACGCCGCCGCACGTGATCGGACTCGCCAATTGGCGCGGCACGCCGCTTGTTCTGGTCGATCTCGCGCGCGGACTCGCGCTACGTCCCGACGCCCTCCCTCGCCGCGAGATCGCGTCTCGCCGGATCGTCGTCGCATCAGTCGGACCGCTGCTGGTGGGGCTCGTCGTCGAAGGCACCGGCGGCGTGTTCGATGTGGACAGCGACGCGTGTCGTGATCCATCGGTCGTGACTGCGGGGTCGATCGCGGACTTCGCGATCGGCGAGTTCGACGGTCCTCAGGGGATCACCGCGGCGGTCGACGCTGGCGCGATGCTCGAAGCGCTGCGCGTGCCGGCATGAAGCGCGCGGGGGCCCATCTCGACGCGCTCGTGTTTCGACGCGGCGAATGCAACTTCGCGCTTGATGCGTCCACGGTGGCGTTCGTGCACGAAGCCGACACCGTCGTCGGAGCGGACATGCCGCGGGTCGACCTCGCGAATGTCTTCGCGGACGGAGCGGAGTCGGCGCTGACGCGGGATGTTCGCGTGCGCGTCGGCCGCACCGAGTTCGACGTTCGCACCGGATCGCATCTGCGCGTGATGAAATTGGCCCTCGACGCGGTACGCGAAGTACCCAGCTGGCTCGGTCCGATGCTGCGCAAGTCGGCCCTGACACGGGTTGCGCTTCTCGAGCGTGAGATCGTCTGGGTCTTCGACGCCACGCAACTTGCGCAGCTCGTTCGACGCGAGGCCTCGTCGCCATGAACTCGCCCGCGCTGCATTCGAAGTTTGCGCGACTCGCCGTGGAGCGCCTCGAGCGCCTCGGAAATCTCGTGCTCTCGATCGAACAGCGCGGCCGCGACGAATCCCTCGCCCGCGAGGCGCAGCGCGAGATTCACACGCTCAAAGGCGAGGCCCGCATCCTCGGGTTCGACGCGACGGCCTCGCTTGCGCACGCGGTCGAGGAACTTCTTCACCGGTCGATGCGCGAGAGCGCGCTCGAGCCGGATGTCGCGCGCGCACTTCTCGACGGATTCGATCTGCTCGGCGCGACGGTGAAACATGCGGCCGATGCGGCGGCCCCACGTGTCGACTCCGCGGAGTACGAAGCGCGAATCGGGTCCCTCTCGACGGCTGCGAAACAAGGCGACCGCGAAGTGCCTGCCGAACGCGCTGCGGAGCCCGCAGTCGACGCCGAATCGAAAGACCGTCCACGCGAGCAGGAGATCGCTACCGACCAACTCGCGGAGCTGACGCGGGTGCTCGGCGAACTGCGCGGATTGCACGCGCGCTGGCGCGAGACCACGTCCGTACTTCGGAGCATCGACGAATCCGCACAGCGCGGCCGGCGCGCTACCGATGTCGCCTCCGCACGAGCCGCGATCGAAGAGACGCGAGCACTCGCACAGCGCGGGCACTCGGATGCGCGCGAGCACGCGTACGAGTTCGACTCCGTGCTCGAACGTCTGGGCGATCTCGCGTGGTCGCTGCGCGTGGTGTCCGTCGATCCGCATCTCGCCCGCTATCCGCGAGCGGCGCGCGATCTCGCGGATGCCCTCGGCCGGCAGGTTCGACTGGACATCGTGGAGCACGGTGCCCGCGTCGAAAAGCCCGTCCTGGCGCTGCTCGACGAACTGATCGTCCACCTGCTGCGGAACGCCGTGGATCACGGCATCGAATCGCCCGACGAGCGGGTCGCCGCCGGGAAAGACAGAGTCGGTCGCGTTCGCATCGCGGTTCGCCCGACCGGTGCGCGCGTGGAACTCAGCGTCAGCGACGATGGCCGCGGGATCGATCCGGTCGCGCTCCGTCGTGCCGCGGTCGAGCGCCGTACGCTCAACGTCGATGCAGCCGATGCAGCGAGCGACGACGAGATCATTCAGCTTCTATTCTCCCCGGGATTCACGACCCGCGCGAACGTGAGCGAGACGTCTGGACGCGGCGTCGGACTGGACGCCGTGCGTGAACGCGCGATGCGCATGGGGGGGCAGGTTCATGTCGAGTCGTCGCTCGGCCGCGGAACAACCTTTCGGGTCGATGTCCCGACGGTGGCGTCGATGTCGCGCGTTCTGATCGTCGAGGCCGGCGGAACGCAGGTCGCGATTCCGAGTTCGTTCGTTCACTCGGTCGCGAGCATCGCCGCCGAAGACATCGAGGACGCGGGCGTGAACGCGTTCGTTCGCATCGACGGCACGGCGGTCCCGCTGCTCGATCTGGCACGATCGATGGACGCGCCGAGCGAGCCGTTCGATCCGACGCGCGCGGTGCCGGTCGTCACGTTGGTGTCCTCGCGCGGGCTGAAGGCGTTTCGCGTCTCGCGGTTGCGGGGCGAGCGCGAGGCCGTTCAATTGCCGGTCGGGGCATTTCTCGAACGCAACCGATTCGTTCGCTCGGTGTCGCTTCTCGAAAACGGGGACATGGCGCTCGGAATCGATCCGGCAACACTCGTCGCTTCGAGAGCAATCGTCCATCGCGATGCCGAGACCGCCTCGCCCGCGCAGGCTCGAGCCGTGGCGACTCGCGTCCTCGTCGTCGACGACTCGGAACTCACGCGCGACATCATCGTCGGTTTCCTCCGTGATGCCGGCTTCGACATCGCGGAAGCCGTCGATGGTCGCGAAGCGCTCGGGCGACGCCGAGAGCAGCCAGACGTCGCCGTGCCGCAGGACCCCGGCGTACGGCGCCGGG
>CBIHQZ010001025.1:0-3148 GCA_966212315.1 uncultured Myxococcales bacterium | reverse complement strand
GGTCGGAGTCCCGCCGCCGTTCACGGCGCGAAGTTGTAGAACACGTCGGCCCCCACGCGCCCGCTCGTCCCGAAGTTCCCGCTGACCGACCAGTGCTCGCTCAGCGTGTACTCGGCGAGGCCGTGGAAGTCCTGCGGACGCTGCGCGCTCGGGTCGGTTGCCAATCCGCCAGAGTACGTAGTGACCGTGCCGTACGTGCCTTCGATGTAGAGCCGGGGCACGCCGTTGATCGTCCCGCCGAGACCGTATCGACCGAGTTGCCCGGCCGCTCCCGGCTCCACGATGAGGCGCGGCACGAACGGCAGGCGCAATGCATCGAGCTGACGCCGCGTGTACGTCGCGCCGAAGCCGGCCAACAGACCACCGAGCATCGAGCCCGCGGCTTGTTGCGCTTGAGCCGCGATGTCGGCCTGTTCGGGCGCGCTCCGCGATTCGCGCCGTCCGAGCACGAGGAGCGCGAGAATCTCGCTCTGCGACGCAGCGGGGTACTGCTCGGCGGAGAACGTGATCTGCGGATCGAGATAGCGGCCGCTCACGGACAATCCGATGCGTCCCGCGGTCGGCGAATCGAAGTGCGCGGCGATGTCGAGCTGCGGATTCAAGACGAGTGATCCGTCGAACTCCATCCCGATGCGATCGAAGTAGAAGCGCTTGCCGAAAATTTCGACCCAGCTCTCGCGCAACGCTTGATCCACCGAGCCCTCGAGCGCCACGCCGGCCGGGTCGTAGTGCATGTGACCGCTGGTGCGAATCGCGACTTCGACGTCGTCACGCCGCACCCACACCGGTGAATGCGTCTCGAAATCGAGGTCGATCGGGTACGGTCGCGCAGCGGTCGGCGTCGAGATGACGGTCTGGCCGACCACGTAGATGTCGCCGTGCGGATCGAGTTCCTGCAGGTCGCGCGACGATTGATTCGGCACGCGCAGACTCGCCTGATCGATGTCGACGCGCCCACCGTGCCCATCGGTGCGGAAGGTGCCGTCGTAGCGCGCATGCGCGTCGATGTACGCGTAGAGATTCCCTTCCTGCGTGGCGGGCAGTCCAGTCGTGCGGACGTCGAGTCGAACGCGCGCGACGTCGTTGCCGGTGAGACGCGTGTCGATCGTACCGTCGGTGGCTGTCGCCGTGCCGGTGCCGAGCCGCAACGACAGCCTCGGAATGCGCGCGCTGCGGCCCTCGGCGATGATGTCCAACTCGATCTCGCGAGCCGGAACACCGACGCGTTCGAGGTCGACCAGGCCGTGCACGAGATGGAGTTCGCCGCCCAGTGCGCGGGGCGCCCGCGCCGTCCACGACAACTGCGACGTGAGCGCGCCACCGACGCGGACGATCGGCGAGATCTCGAGCAGCGGCGAGACGGTGTCGAGCGGGAAATCCTGCGATGCGAGTGCGACGCGCAGTCCGTGCAGGTCGGGGTCGAAACGCAGAAGGTCGCCTCGCAACGGCATGGACATTCCGAGCTGCATTCCGCGGCGCGGCGCGTGATCGATCATCGCGTCAGGATCGCAGATCGCAGGTGCGGTCGACGACTCGAGCATCGTCGTGCACCCGGCGACTTCCCACTCGCCTTCGACGTTTCGCACGAAGCCGTTCAACGACGCCGCCATCACGCGTTGATTGCGAACCTGCAGATCCGTGACCGTCGCATTCATCGCGATCGGCGTGATCGGGTCGCCGGTGCCGCGCGCAGTGAGGTTCACGAGTCCTTCGATGTTGTTCGAACGCGCCCACCGCAATCGCCCGATCTGCAAGCGAGACGTCGCCGCTTCGAGTCGCTCGAATTCCGCGCTGCGAAGTCCTTGCGCCGGATCCAGGAGCCGCAGCAGATCGTCACGGAAGCGAACGTTTGCCGTCGCCGTCCCCGCTTCCTGTAGCCCGCGCACCGTCCGCGCCATGAGCCTCGCGTCCGCGTCGGCGCGCACGACCACAGCACCAACGGTCGGTCCACCGTCCGTCGCGGGCGCCAGATGGACGACGGCATGCGCGTCGATCTCATCGCGCGAAACGAGCGCTTCGAGACCCGAGGTGTGAACGTTCACTTCGGCATCGGCGGTCGCGCTGTAGAGCGGTCCCTGCACATCGACCGTGGCGCGAAGAACACCGGGAATACGCGGACGGGCGAGGGGCGGGAAGAACGTCTCGAGCGTCGTGGTGAGCGGCCACCGCTGCGAGTCGATCGGGCCCACTGTCACGCGCATCTGCACTTCGGCTTCACGGAGCAATTGCTGCGTGCGCGGGCCGAGCGCCGCCGCGATGCTCGGCCGGTTCGTGGTGATCTCCGCGCGCCGTGCGAGATCGGACTTCGTCGCGACGACCGCGGTGTACCAAGGCCCTCGCAGCGACCCGGCGAGTGCGACCCACGGTTCGTGGATCTCGACGTCGGTGGCCTCGCACGCGGTCGGCACCGCGACGACGGGCTCGCCGGTTTCTCGCCCGATCGACGTCGCGAGTGTCACCGGAACCAGCGTCAGGTCGTCACGAAGCACCCGACCGCACACAGCGCCGCGCCAGCGGGCCGGCTCGGTGAGAGGACGCGTAGCGACGTTCTGGCGCACGAGTCCACGCAAGCTCGCGGGGAGATAATCGGTCGCATCGATCCCGAACTGCGCGTTGCGAATATCCCATCCGACCGCGGTCTCGAGCGGCGCGCCCGGCTCGCTGCGTTGCGCGGTCACCACGAACTCACCGTCGCCGCCCACGCGCGATCCACGCGGCAGCGTCTGCTCGATCATTCGCATCGGAATGTGGTGACCCTCGACGCGCGCGTCCTGGATGCCGCGCACCCACGCGGGAAGATCCGCCAGATTGCGCGGCGGCCGCCCGTGATACGTCACGCGCACCGCGTGGCGCCGATCGGCCGGGAGACTCGCGCGGTCGCCGCCGAAGTCGAGATTCGCTTCGATCTCGCTCACGCCATCGTGCTGTCGAGAGGTCACGTCGAGATCGAACTGCCCGATGTACGGCAACTCGCCGTTACGCCAGTGCAGCGTGCCCGACGTCGCGCCCGGTCGTTGCGTGAGCAGTCCGAGGTCGCCCTCGAGCGTGCCTCGCAGCGGAATGCCCGACCCGATCGCACGACCGAGCCAGTCCATCGAGAAGTGATCGAAGCGCCCGGTCACCGCGGTGCCGCGAATCCCGAGATCCG
>CBIHQZ010001024.1:0-3149 GCA_966212315.1 uncultured Myxococcales bacterium | reverse complement strand
ACAACGACGGGCGTCGTGAACAGGGATCGAGAGGGGCCGCAAGATTGGTCGCGCGGTGGTTCAGGTCAAGGGCGGCGCAGCGCACTTCGTCGCGTCGCGCGCATCGCGACATGCATCGCGTCGCCCTGCGAATCGGGCTACGGTGCAGCCGTGTCCGACCCTACGACACCTCCGGATCCCGCATCGCTCGCGGGTCGATGCGGCACCTGCGGATACTTTCATTCGGTCCGCTTCGACGACGCGAAGCAGGTGAACGTCGGCGAATGCGGACGCGGTCATTGGCCACCCGTGCGGCCCGAGACATCGAGTTGCCCGGACTACGTCCCCGCCGGGATGTTGCGCCGCACGCCGGCGATGAAGGCACGCACCAGCACCCGTTCGAGCCGCGGCGCGGTCGAACACGTTTCACCGCCCCGGGCACCGATCGACATCGAGGTAGACATGGACGAAGCAACGTTCCGTTCGGTACTGCGCGAGATCCTCGCGGAAGAACTCGGCCTCGCCGACACCGCCATCGGTGAACGCTGGCGCGGCGGCGAAGTGGTGATCAAGCCCGGCAAGGAAGGCACCGCCGAGAAGCGACTTCCCATCGAAGCGTTCTTCCACAAGATCGTGATGGTCCGCGACAAGCTCCGCGTGCTCGAGCAGAAGATCAACCAGCACCCTCGCCTCGCGGACGACGAGAAGGTCGGACTGCAGCAATACATCACGGGTGTGTACGGCTCTCTCACGACGTTCAACGTGCTCTTCAAGGACGACGGTGATCGATTCGTGGGATCGGGCGAGAAGGAGTGACGGTCGCGCGTTTCATCATCGCGACATCGGTCGCGTCGCTCGCATTGAATGCGTGCGCCGGAAGTGCCACGACGACGAACGATCAATCGACGACGCCCGATACGGTAGGCATCACCGCGGCTTCGCAGACGCCTTTGGCGCTCACGCTCGACGACCTCGAAGGTCACCCGGTCGACATCGCGCGCTATCGCGGACGCGCCGTGTTGATCGTCGCGTTCTTCATGGACGACCTCCCCTCGCAGGGCGAACTCCGTCACGCCGAACGGCTCGCACGCGAACTCGGCGACGACATCGCCGTCCTCGCCATCTCGGGCGATCGGCAGCCGTATCGCACCCATCGCGAGATGGCGCAAATCTTCGTGCGCGTGAACGAGCTGCAACGCACCACGGTGCTCCTCGCCGACGACGCGATTCGCGAAGGCACGTCGTCACTCGGTGCGATCGAAGCGGTGCCCACGACGTTTCTCGTGAATCGCGCGGGCGTGCTCGCGCGCCGCGTGGTCGGCTACCAGGACTATCCGCAATTGCGCGCGCTGGTGGCACCCGCGATTCCGCCGCGACACTGAGTACGTCTCAGAAGCGACCGAGCGGGTCATCGCGACCACGGCGACGGCGGCTGCGACTGCGGCGGCGCTGCGACGGGGCGCTCGCCACCCGACGCGGTCGCGGCCATCGCGGGTGCGCCGATCGGTCGCATGTAGCCCTCACGCCAAGTGCAGAAGCGCGACCTTCCCGTCGTCTCTCCGCCGTTCACGTTTCCATTCCCGAACCCGGAACCGCCGGCCGGAGGAGCCGCTTCGCAGCTTCGGTAGTAGCCGGCCTCGAGCCCGCAACCGGTCGCCGAGTACTGCTCCTCGCCGATCTGCGCGAGCTGCAATTGGGTGACGGGGCACTGCATGTCGAACGACGCACGCGGAGCGACCGATGTATCGACCGACGCACATCCCCCGAGCGCGAGTGCCACGAGGAGACTGCTCGAGAGGTGGCCACGAATCGGCATCAGAAACCTCCTCCGAACGACGGAACTACACCGGGCGGCGCTTCGGTCGACGGCGCTGTAATCGACAGATCCGGTAGCGCCCGCTGTTCTTGCGCTCCACCGGAGTCGTTCGCGGGATCGCGTTCCCAGCGACAAATCTGCCGATACATCGTGAAGGCGCCGGCACGCTGGTACTCGCACGTCAGAATGACGGCAACGTGACGGTTGCAACCGATCACGCCACGCGTGCGGTCGTCGATCATGACGGTTTGAATCGGGCCGCCCGCGCATTGGAGCGCCCCGCGGGCGACGTCGATCGGCAACACGTAGTCGCGGTGATGAACGCACCCGCTCAACCCGGCGCTCGAGACAGCGATCATCGCGACGATGCCGCTCGCGATGCGAAAGCGAAGTGATGACATCGGGCCGTACATACTCGAAGCGCACGCACGATCGAGCGGATTTTCGTGGTCCGCACGCGCCATCGAATGACTTCGCACCCGCAGACTTTCCAGGCCGTGCGTGCTGTCGGGATTCCACCCCGCGCGAACGAACAACACGGCCGAGCTGTGCAGGTAGACTGCCACGCACATGAGATCACCTGTTCGCGCCGCGAGCATCGTCCTCTTCCTCGTCGCACTTCCTTCGTGTCGCCCGCGCAGTGACCGCACCGTCGCGACCGATGCGCGTGCCGTGAACACGCCGGACGCGTCGCGCGAAGAGCGTCGACGTCACGTCGATGGCGGCGTAGCGGGCAAGACGAGCACCGCGCGTCCATCCGACGGCGCGAGCGAGTGCGCGTTCGGTGCACTGCACGAGATCGCGGCCCACGCCGACGCCGAGCATGGGATTGCACTCGCGTTCGTCGGTGGTCATCTCGGCGCGACGTGGATTGCCGGCGACGGCGCGCTCGCGGGAACCGAGTTGCGCGACGACGCCTCGATTCTCCATCCCATCGGCGCCGCCGATGACAGCGCCGCACGCATCCCCGCGGGCACACGCTGGGCACGCGCGTATCCGATTCTCGATACGCGATCGGCACTCGTCGTCGATGCCGATCGAGCGACCTCTGCCGAGTTGCTCTGTGGCCAGTCGAACGCGCCACGCGCCGCGTCCCGAGTTGCAGGCGCTGTATCGATGATCGCGTGCCGCAGCGTTGCCGACGATGCGCCCTTCACGCTCGCTTTCGGTAGCGTGCTCGAGCGCGATGGACGGCCTGGCAACGAGATCCGCGTCGCCGCGTTTCGCGCGCTGCGTCGCGTGAATCACATGGTGCTCGAGCATGCCAAGGCGCTCGCGAACGACTCGTCCCCGATGGTCCGTCGCGATGTCGCCCTCGCGTTGCGCGATGTGCGGTTCGGCGGCGCCCGCGTCC
>CBIHQZ010001023.1:0-3152 GCA_966212315.1 uncultured Myxococcales bacterium | reverse complement strand
GCATGGCGCTCGGGCACATCGCTCGTCCTTGTCACGCACGCCTCGAACGTGACGGGCGCGGTGCAGCCGCTCGGTGCGATCGCGCATGTTGCGACGCGCCTCGGCGCTGCGGTGATCGTCGATGCAGCGCAAACAGCGGGGCTGCTACCGCTCGACGTCGACGGCGTGTCGGCGCTGGCGTTCGGTGCGCACAAAGCGTTGCGCGCGCTGCCTGGTGTCGGTGCGCTCGTCGTGCGCAGTGATGGCGTATTCGAGCCGGTGAGAACGGGCGGCACGGGCGGCGACAGCGCGTCGGAATCCATGCCGGCCGAGCTGCCATGGCGCCTCGAAGCGGGCACGCCGAACGTTCCGGGCATCGTCGCGATGGGCGTCGCGGCGAGCACCGTGTCGATCGATGCATCGCGTGTCCGAGAGTCGTCCGAGAAGTTGCGCGACGCGGTCGAGCGCGCGGATGTGACGGTCTACGGCGCGCGTAGCGACGTGCCGGTGGTGTCGTTCGACGTGCCGGGCATCGCACCCGGCGAAGTCGCTGACATGCTCGATCGCGCGTTCGACATCGTCACGCGCGCAGGGCTGCACTGCGCGCCGAGCGCGCATCGAACGCTCGGCACGATCGAGCGAGGGACAGTTCGGGTTTCGAGCGGGGGGAACACGACGGATGAAGATTTGGCCGTACTGACGCGCGCGCTACGCGATATTTCGGGCGCGCGCGCCCCCCGAAGACATGGATGACCGATGGATGACTTGACCGTATTCACAGCAGCGGCGGGCGACACGACGGAGGTCGCTGTTCGGCGCGCGTTCGCCTCGTTCCGCACGAACAAGAAGTCCGTGTGCGTGATCGTGCTGCCGACCGAGGAGCGCCCGGCGCGCACGCTCGTCGATCAGATCGTGCGCGAGCTGGAAGCGTCGCCGACCGTGAAGTTCCTGACGATCGTTCACCCTTCGCCGGCGGTCGGTTTCCTGACGTCGTCGATCGGCTTGAAGGTTCCGATGGTTCAGGTCCGTGCGTTCCAGGAAGCAGCTTCCGCCGGGCAGCGCTCGCTGCAGGAGTATCTCCGCCTCGGCGCGGCCTGATTCGCGCGCCGAACGTCAGCGATCGCTCTTGCCGCCGAGATCCGCGAGATCGAACGACCCGATCCACGCGTCGAACGTTTCCGCGGCCACGCCCGCCACCGCTTCGTCGCCACAATCGAATCGTTCGGGGTCGAGCCAGACCACGCGGCCTGTCACACGGTCGAACGCGAGTTCGAAACCGTCGTCCGAGTCGCCGAATGGAACCATCTCGGCGAGTCGCGGATTGTCGAGACCGTCTGCGAGACCGCGCATCACCAGATGGCGCTCCCACGCATGCACGAGCCAGTCGCCCACGTCCGCAACGTGAAACCCCGGCGCCTCGACGCCCGCGACCGGGCCCATCGAGAGGAACGAATGAAACGAGCGGGGGAGGGTGCGCGCGAACGCTTCGGCATTGGCATCGCGGGGTCGTGCTTCGCCGCGCGTCACATGCTTCGACCAGAAACGCTCCGCCAACACGACCACCACCACGCCTCCTCCGCCACCGCGCTCGCGCGAACGAGCACGCCACCCTACCGCGATCGTGTCGCATCGTTG
Source organism: uncultured Myxococcales bacterium (assembly GCA_966212315.1). GTDB lineage: Bacteria > Myxococcota_A > Polyangia > Polyangiales > CBIHQZ01. The sequence continues at coordinate 1,538 of CBIHQZ010001023.1, read as the reverse complement.
CCGGGAAACAGCACGCCGGAGTAAAACCGTCGCCCATGCACGTTCATCTGATCTCGCCGTCCAACGAGGATTCGACGTACATCAAACCGCTCTGGGCGGGGACGCTCGCGGCGCACACGCCGCCCGACGTCGAACTGACGTTCCGTGACGACGGCATCGATCCGATCGATCTCGAGAGAGAGAACGACGCGCCCGATCTCGTGGGCATCAGCGTTTCGTCGAAGACCGCGGCGAAGGCGTATCGCATGGCGGACGCGTATCGCAAGCGCGGGAGCAAGGTGGTGCTCGGCGGGATTCACGTGACGGCTCTGCCGCACGAAGGGATCAAACACGCGGACAGTATTCTCGTCGGCGAGGCCGAATGGATCTGGCAGGACGTCGTTCGCGATGCGCAGCGCGGGCAGCTGAAGCAGTACTACCAACATTCGGAATGGCCTTCCCTCGAGAAGCTGCCGCTCCCGAAGCGCGACATGTTCAAGTCGCTGAAGTACGTGCCGTTCGACGTGGTGCAGACCACGCGCGGATGCCCGTTCCCATGCGAGTTCTGCAGCGTGTCGACCTACAACGGGCCGACGTTCCGATTCCGTCCGGTGCCCGAGGTGATGGCGGAACTCGAGACCGTGGGGCCGCGTGTGCTCTTCGGCGACGACAACGTGATGATCCACACGAAGTACAGCCACGAACTCTTCGAGGCGATGGTGCCGATGAAGAAGGCGTGGGTCGCGCAGGCGTCTCTTGCGGCGTTGCATCGCGTCGAGAACATCGAAGTGATGGCGCGCGCGGGCTGCAAGGCGCTCTTCATCGGATTCGAATCGGTCGACGACGGTACGGTGCGCGGCAACGGCAAGCGTCAGAACAAGCCGCACAAGTACACCGAGATCGTGAAGGCGCTGAGCGATCACGGCATCGCCGTGTGGGGAAGCTTCGTGTTCGGTTTCGACGAAGACACCCCCGATGCGTTCAAGCGCACGGTGGACTTCTGCATCGAGAGCAAGCTCACGATGGCGCTCTTCGCGTTGCTCACGCCGTACCCGGGAACGCGTCTCTACAAGCGACTGAAGAGCGAGAACCGCCTCACCAAGGACGAGTGGTGGCTCGACTCGGACCACGATCGCAACGCGCCCTTCTACATGCCCGCGAAGATGACGCAGGACTCGCTGAAGACCGGATGGATCAAGGCGTGGCAGGAGATGTACTCGTACAGCTCGATCCGTCGGCGCTACGACTTCGGCATGGATCACTCGTGGATCCAGAACCTCGCGTACTGGCCGATCAACATGATGATGCACGAACTCGCGGAGAAGAAGATCGCCAAGGGCGATCGCGAGTGGCGCAAGCATCGTTCGATGGCGGTGCCGTTCGGGTTTTGAGCGTTTCGGATCAATGACGACATCAACGATCGCGAATCGCTTGGATGCGATTCGAAGGGATCCAATCGAGGGCCCGACGACGACTTGGCCGTCAGGCGCATCACCGTCGGCCGTAGCGGATGCGGCGCGGTCGTCCGGCATCCGCTTCGACGACGAACTCGCGTCCCT
>CBIHQZ010001022.1:0-3159 GCA_966212315.1 uncultured Myxococcales bacterium | reverse complement strand
AGTGCGTCGATCGATCGCGGGTACACCGCGGTGTCCGTGAGATACACGGTGTCGAGCGCGACGGGCACGTCGGTGGGGTTGTAGATCTCGATGAACTCACCCGCATTCGGCGCGAGGACGATCTCGCTGATCAGCAGGTGACCGGGGCAGCCGCTCTCGTCGACCATGCCGTCGCAGTCGTCGTCGAGGCCGTTGCAGACCTCGGTCGTGGGTGCGCACACGTCGGGGCGCATGGTGTCGGAAGCGGCGTCGCGCGCGTCGGTGGTGGACACGTCTTGTGTGGTGGGTGTGTCGGTCGCGGGGACGTCGATCGCGATCGTGTCGTCGCCAGCGTCCATGCTCGCGGTGACGTCCATCGCGCTCGGTGCGTCGGCGCCCTCGTCGCGCGCGGCGTCGTTGCCGGTCGACGCATCGCGCGCCGCATCCGGCGTGGTGTCACCGCCGGCAGCGCAATGAACGAGCGGCGCGGCGAGCAGGGCGAGGGCGAGCAACGAAGTGGGGACGGCGAAGGAACGACGCATGGTTGGAGCGTCGCGTGGCGAGCGGGGTGTCGTAAAGCGTGCGGTGTGGCGGTGGTGGGCGGCGGGCACTGCGTCGGGCACGTCGACGAGCGGGGGCGGCTGCTGCCGTCGGACGATGACGGGTTCAATGCGCGGCGATCCTCCGGGCTCTCGGATCGCTTCGAAGGGTTCACCGTCCATGCAGGGTGACCGTCGCCGCGGGCGATCGCGACGGTCGCGAACGACTATGCCGCTACGGAGCGCGCCCGCCTTTCAGTCTCGAACGACTTTCGGTGACGGACGACGGTCGCATCGCATACCGCACGAAATACCCCGGGCCGCACGGGCACACGCACCGCGTGATGACCGCGGTGGAATTTCTCGCGCGGATCGCGGCTCTCATCCCGCCTCCACGATATCCGCTGGTCCGCTACCACGGGGTGCTCGCACCGAACGCGCGACTGCGAAAGTCGGTGGTTCCGTCGACGGCGAAGCATGCGCCGCGGGCGAGCACCGCGTGCGCAGCGAAGGCGCGCGCGCGGGGCTCGGCGAGCACGGTGGCTGTGTCCGAGGTAAGCGCAGTCCCTCGGTTCCCGGCGAGCGCGCCCGGGATCGAGTCGCGCGTGCTTGCGCCCGCATCGTCGCCGGGTGGCGAGCGCTCGAGCGACGCGACGTCTCGACCGGACGATCGTCGGCTGATGCACCGCATCGACTGGGCCGAGTTGTTGCGCCGGGTCCATCGCGTGGACGCGCTCGCGTGCCCGCGGTGCCACGGACGACTGCGCTTCATCGCGGTGGTGACGGAACGGGCGGCGATCCGGCGCGTGCTCGATCATCTCGGCGAGTCGGCGACGGGTCCGCCGCCGGTCCGGGTGCTCGATGCGTGGGCGGGGTAGGAGCGCGTTGGAACGGATCTACGTAGCCTGAGTGGGCGCAGCGCGTGAGGGCTGAGCGTGGGATGCGTGCGTTCGCGAGGTGCCAGCGAGGGGGCGTTGGGATGCTGGTGGACGCCGCGGACGCGGGCGAGTTACCGAATCGGGCGTTGCGCGAACCTCGCCGCGGGGCCACCTCGCGAGAAAACCCGTTTGCGGTTCCTATCCGCGGCCCGCGCTGGTGCGGTCACGTACTCGCAGCAGCTACGGAGCGAAGTTCACAGGGGTTGGCCTCGGCGATGGCATCCCGCCATTGAGCAGCTGCCCAGACCTTCCGTCCCCCCAGCACTCGAGGTTGTCGTCGCTGAACACGCACGAGTCATTCGAACCGGCAGTTAGCGAATTGAACACCGCGCCCCCGTGCGGTGTAATCACCGAGCCGCCGGCAGACTGTCCCACCGAATCATCTCCCCAGCAGCGAATGGTGCCAGAAGACAGGACGCAGGTGTGGAGCGCGCCTGCAGCGACTTCATCAACATTGCCGGGCAGCGCGACGCGGACTGGCAGGGGATTACGCGCGCTGCGTGGGCGTTGGGGGTCGGGGTCGAGCGCGCCAGCTTGGTTGCCGCCCCAGCAGTAGAGCGCACCGCCATCAACCAATGCGCAGGTATGATACGCGCCGAGAGTCACCTCGATCGCCCGCCCGCTCAATTCCACTCTCCGCGGCGTGACGACGTCGTCCAACGACTCAGCGCCGACCTGTCCCGACGAATTTGCGCCCCAGCACCAGAGCGATCCGTCGACCCGAAGCGCGCACGCGTGACTCGCGCCGACGGCCATCCGAGCGACACCGCTGAGGCGAGGACCGTCGATTGGCAGGGATGATGTCGTCGATTCCGGCAGACCCAGCTCGCCGTTGCGGTTCGCCCCCCAGCAACGCATCGTGCTGTCACGCAGCAATGCGCATGTGAAGGCTGCGCCACACGCAACCCGGGAAACGTCGCTGAGTACCGGCACCGGATAGAAGCCCGCCGGCCCAGGCGTCGAGTCGCCTCTCAACTCGCCGCTCGCGCCCCAGCAGAATGCCTCGCCCCGGCCGGTCACTGCGCACGAATGAAGATAGCCACCGCACGCATCGATCACGTCATCCACAACGTGAAACGGCGCGACCGTAGGGGAATGGTCTGCGCCGCATTGCGCGGATTCGTTCGCACCCCAGCAATACAGCGCTCCGTCGCGTGTCGCGCAGATATGCGAGCGGCCCACAGCGAGAACCCGAGTACTGGGCGCCGTGGCATCAGCGACATCGAAGTGGAGCTGATCACTCGAGTCATCTGCGTTCTGCCCGTCAGGATTGGCGGAGGCGTCGAAGGCGTCGTCAGGACCATCGGGGACGACGCGCGTCGAGCACCCCCCTAACGCGAGGGCGATTGCCACTGCCATAATGCGGTAGCGCGAGTGAGCCATCATCAGAAGCTCGTACTGTACCACGCAGGGCTCGGCAACGTGGAGAGCATGTAATATCGAAATGATGCACCGCTCAGTGGCTGCAGGACGATCAGCGGATCGGTCGTCGCCGCATGACCGAGATTTCCGACGCCGGGGAGCGCATCTTCGCAGCACTGAACCGATGCGAAGTTGGAAAATGACTGAATCGTAGGCGGAAAGACGCTAGTCGCGCGCAACAGGTCGTATCCGGTTCCGTTCCATGTCGTACTGCCCGCGAAAGCATCGATGTATGTCCGCGTTCCAAGTACATTTGACACCACTCGCACTCCCAACTGCAC
>CBIHQZ010001021.1:0-3162 GCA_966212315.1 uncultured Myxococcales bacterium | reverse complement strand
TGAAGGTCTCGCCGAACTGTTCACGCGCTGCGCTGAGGTACTCGATCGGCGTTCGCATCCAGCGAAGCAGCTGCCGCCAGGGCGCGTCGGGGAAGCCGGGAGGGAGCGACGACATGGGGCGATCGTAGCGTGTTAGCGTCGGAACGATGGCTCGCGAGCACTATCTCCACGTCGTCCGCGCACTTCTTCTCGTGGCGCCGGTCGCGATTCCGACCGCCGGCTGCGCTTCGTACGTCATCCCCGACAACGTCGATGCCGACCGTCCCGACACCGGGCTGCGCGACGTCGGCCGCGAGACCACCGTCGCCGTCGATTCAGGCGCGTGCCTCTCGATGTGCCCGACGACGGCGCCCGCGCAGGGAACCCCGTGCGCGGCGAATCTCTCGTGCAACTACCCGCAGTCGTCGGGCGCCGAGATGTACTGCTACTGCGATCACTTCAACGCCGACGGGTCGGTCAGCAACTGCGGCGCGATCCGTTGCAGCACGGCCGTGCCGGGTCCGCTGCCCCCGCCCGAGTTGTTCGCTTAGCGCGCAGCCTTCTGAGGTTCCGACACGCAGCGCGTCATGCACGAGCCCGCCGGAACGTGTGCTCCATGCGCCTCGGTGCGGTACCCTCCCGAGATGACAGCGCTGACACTCGAAGCGATCCAACGACTTCCCAAGACCGACCTTCACGTGCACCTCGACGGATCGCTGCGGATCGCAACGATTCTCGACCTCGCCGAGAAGGACAACATCCCGCTCCCCGCGCGTGATCCCGAGGGGCTTCGTCGCGCGATGCACTGCGGTGAGAACACCGGCTCGCTGGTCGAGTACCTGAAAGCCTTCGACGTCACGCTGCGCGTGCTGCAGACCGAGCAGGCGCTCTATCGCGCGGCCTACGAACTGGCGGCCGACGCGGCGGCCGAGAACGTGCGCTACATGGAAGTGCGTTACGCGCCGATGCTGCATACGCGCAAAGGTGTATCGCTCACGCGCGTGGTCGAAGCGGTGCTCTCGGGTCTGCGCGCTGCACAGACCGATCACGGGATCATCTCGAACGTCATCGTGTGCGGCATTCGCAACATCTCCGCCGAGAGTTCGCTCGAGATGGCGCAGCTGGCGGTGGCTTACAAAGGCCGCGGCGTGACGGGCTTCGACCTCGCGGGCGCCGAGTACGACCATCCCGCGAAGCATCACAAAGAAGCGTTTCAGCTCATTCGCAACAACAACATCAATTGCACCATCCACGCGGGCGAGGCGTATGGACCCGAGAGCGTGAAGCAGGCGATTCATGTGTGCGGTGCGCATCGCATCGGGCACGGATGCCGACTCCGCGAGGACGGCGACCTGCTTCACTACGTGAACGACCATCGCATTCCGCTCGAATGCTGCCCGAGCAGCAACGTGCAGACGGGGGCGGTGAAAGACCTGCAGAGCCACCCGCTCAAGCTCTATTACGACCTCGGTCTGCGCGTGACGGTGAACACCGACAATCGCTTGATCACCGACACCACGGTTTCGCAGGAGCTGTATCACGCGCACACGCAGATGGGCTTCTCGCTCACGGATCTGAAGCAGGTGGTGCTCAACGGGTTCAAGAGCGCGTTCATGCCGTTCCACGAACGACGCGCGATGCTTCGTGCGATCTCGGGCGAGCTGGAAGTGTTCGAAGCGCGCGTGAGCAATGTTCCCGACGCGCCGGGAATCGCGAAGCCCACGAACGGCGGAAGCGCGCCGACGGTGGGAGAGGCCTGATGCGCGCTGCGATCGTGATGGCCGCACTCGCACTGGCCGGATGCGGCGGTAGCTCGAATGCCGCGTCATCGAGCGGCGCGGGTGCGTCGTCGGGTGGCGCGAGCGAATCGGGCGGCGCAGCGAGCGATGCACCGAGCGGCGCGCGACGCAGCGGGCTCGCGATGCACTTGCAGAACATCCATGCGGGAGGCGCGCTTCCGAGCGATGCCGATCCGGCGGTGGATCATCTCGATGTCACGTTCGAACTCGTGCTCGATCACACGACCGGCACCGAACCGCTGACCGGCCTCTCGGTGCAGCGCGCGCGGCTCGTACACGACGACGGTCGCGAGGTGATCTTCGGCGTGATGAGCGACGGATGGGACGGGCGTCTCGACGCCGGACAGACCCGCACCCTCTCGTTTCACAAGACCATCGACAGCGCTTCACCCCCCGCGCGTCGCGCGCTTTGTGCACAGCACATGCGACTCGAGATCACCCTCGAACTCGCGGGACGCACGGCGACCGCACAATCGCGGCGCGTCCAGATCGAATGCCCCGGCGCGCCTGCCGCCGGCGGCTGACCCGCGCGTTTCCGACTCACGCCGTTACGGCAAATTGCTTCCGAACTGACACGACGCGTTCGCGCAATGAGCGCCCGCCATGCACTCGCAATCGTGCGTGCACGGAACCTCGCACACCGAGCGCTGCTCGTACGCGTGGCGAACGCTCTGTGTACACACGTAACCGACAGGGCACGGCCCCTGCCCGTACGGGAGCCCGCTCGGACACGCGGTGTTGATCGCCGACGGATCCGCGGTCGATGCACGACACCCGGCCGGCGCGGGGCGGGCCTGCGGATGGATGGGATCGATTCGCGCGGCGACCTTCCCGAGCGTGATGCCGACGAGCAGTCCGACGAGCGGAACGATGATGGCGGCCTTCTTGACGTCGACGTCCCGCGCATTGAGCACCAGTCCCCAGATACCGGCGATGCCCGGGATCGCGAGGCCGAGCAGGGCGACGACGACGGCAACGAGAAGCGGCGGGATGAAGAGGGCGAGGAAGAGCCCCTTCATGACGAGGACCATCGACATTGCCGTCGCCCACAGTCCCGTGAGGATGCTTGCGACGCTCAGGACTCGGCCGACGATGCGGATCGAGTTCGAATTCGAGTTCACCTGTTTCATCCCCGCGGCGAGCATCTCACGCGTCCGGCCTCCGTCACTCCACTGACAGTGCTGCGTGCGCGCGACGAACTCCTTGAGGGTTTCGCCGGCACGACCATTGCCATAGAGGCGCGCCATGAAACGACTTCGTCTGCTCGCACCGTGCGTGTTCGTCTTCGCGAGCGCGTGTGGTGTTCCTTCCGACGGCGAGCGCATCGATTCGCGCGCCTCCGCGATTCTCGCCGGCACGCGCAGCACCAATGCGGCCGTCGTCG
>CBIHQZ010001020.1:0-3163 GCA_966212315.1 uncultured Myxococcales bacterium | reverse complement strand
TGCGTAGCGGATCGCGGCGTCGGGATCTTTCAATCCCGCGAGCGGCGGCTTCGGATAGATCACGCGCGAGCCGACCGGGAGGTCGACCTCGATGATGCGATCGCCGGAAAACAGAATGCGCGGCGCGCTACGGCGGTCGACGGTGACGACGCAAGGGTGGGTCACGATTTCCGATCCAGGTTGATGACGGGCCAGTGGTAGGCGCGTGCGAGGCGTTCGAGCGCGGCGTCGGGATTGACGGCTGCGGGCTGGCCGACGACCGAGAGCATGGGGACGTCGGAGTAACTGTCGGAGTAGGCGAAACACTCGTCGAGGTCGTAGCCCCTGGCGCGCGCGTGTTCGCGCACGAGGCGGGCTTTCTCGGGTCCGGCAACGACGGGGCGGAGAAGCTTGCCGGTCGCGTAGCCCTGATGGATCTCGAGGCGATTGGCGACGACGTCGGTGGCGCCGAGATGTTTCGCGAGGCGGTTCATCAAGAAGTCGAGCGAGCCGGAGACCAGCACCACGTCGTGGCCCTTCTCGCGGCAACTGGTGACGAGGTCTTTCGCGCCGGCGTAGATGTTCTTTTTCAACACCGAGTCGAACGCTTCGTCCGCGAGCGCGAGCAAACGGTCTTCGCTCATCCCCTCGTAGAGCGAGTAGAGCAGCTCGTTGAACGTGCGCCGGTCGCGCGATTCGGCGAGCAGCATGCGCGGGCCGCCGAGTGCTGCGCGCGCGAGTTTGCCGAGGGAACGAAACGGCGTCGCCTGGTTGACCATGTAGAACACGGTCGGGTGCATCAGGTTCGTGGTGACGAGTGTTCCGTCGACGTCGAAGTAGCTCGCAGGCACTGCTGTTGTCCTCGGATCACGCGCGCCGTGGGGAAATGCGCCGTGAATCGGTGCAGCGCGAGCGGTGCGTGTCTACTCCACGGCTCGTTCCGCTTTCAAGCACGCGTGTATTTCCGCTCCGACGCGGCGCGGTAACAGTGACCGTGAGGTCGCGGTATCAGCGCGGGCAGCGCTCGTTTCGCGGCCTTTTCGCCGCGGCGTTCGCATGGTGCGAAAGTGTTTTCGCACTCGCGCGCTATCGAACCATGTCGCCCCAGCACACGACCTCGCCGGTGCCGGTGCGAATCGCGCACGTGGTGTTCTGCGAAGCGCTGATGGCGGTAAAGGTCTCATCGCCCCGCAGGCTGCGGACGTGGAGCCGCCGGACAGTCGCGAGCCGAGCGCGGTGGTGCGCGCGTCGATTGGATCAAGGCCGCATGTCGGGCGGGCGATCTCAGCGCGCCGATTCACGCCAACATCGTTCCAGCCCCTCTTTCGACGACGCCTGCGCTTGGCGCTGCGCGGTGGCGTCGGAGGGAGAGGGGCGCGCGGAAGCGGGGTGAGGTCGTCTACCCCTCGAACGTCACCAGCACCGCGTTCCCTTCGACCGTCGCGCCCGCGGCGACATGCACCTTCGCAACGGTGCCGCCCTTCTTCGCCTTCACTTCGTTCTCCATCTTCATCGCTTCGACGATGGCAACCGACTGACCCGCGCCCACGACGTCGCCGACGTTCACGAGGTTCTTCACCAGGCGCCCCGGCATCGGCGATCGCACGTCGCGTTCCTTGCCGCCCGCGCCACCACCGCTGGCGCGATTCGCCATGCGCATGCGCTCGCTCTCGACCTTTACGTACGTGCGCTGCCCGCCGCCCACGACGCCGAGCTGCGGCGGCGTTCCCTCGACCGTGAGATCGAGCACGCGATTCCCGACCTTGACGGTCAGTTCCTTCGCACCGTGGGGCGTCGTCTCGACCGGCACCGCGCGCCCGGCGATATCGACCGCCAGCGTTCCGTCCGGCTGCGGCTTGATCGAGACCTCGTGTTCACGACCGCCCACTTCGACGAAGTACTTCATGTCGCGCGCACCCTACCCGCGCTCGGCGGACGTCGGCAATGACGATGGATCCGCGCCGCGTCAGCTCCTCGTGGACGACGACGGTCACTGGCCTCACGCTTGGTAACCGATGCCGACGACTCCACCGGCCGACCGCCCACGCCCTCGATCGCGTATCGCCACGCCAGTGACGGTGCGCCATCGCTACCCCGCGACCGGATGGGGACGGGTGAAGACGTACTTCGCCGAGCGCGTCGATCCGATGACCAGCGTGTTCCTCGTGACCCCGCTCTACCTCGTCTACCAGATCGGCACCCTGCTCTCGATGCGCTGCGACGATCGCGGCTCGTGCACGTGGGTTCGCAACGGCGTCGACTTCGTGACCGGCAACGTGCTCGAGGCCACGCACGGTTCGCGTCTCGCCGTCGCGGCGATCGCACTCGCGGTCGGCATCGGTCTCGCCGGCGGCGCGCTGTGGGCACGGCGTCGATCGAAGCTGCACCCGCGGCTGTTCGCGCCGGTGCTCGCGGAGAGCACGCTCTATGCGCTGCTCGTCGGCCCGACACTGGTCGCTGCGCAACACGCGGTCGGCCTCGGCGCACCGGGCTCCGGAAACATCCTCACGGACATCGTCACGTCGTGCGGCGCGGGTCTTCACGAAGAGCTGATCTTCCGCGTCGTGCTGTTCTCCGGCGGCACCTTCGCGCTCAAGAAGCTCGGCATCAGCACTTGGAAGTCGGTCACCGTCGCGGGACTCGGATCGTCGCTGATCTTCTCCGCGGTGCATCACCTCGGCGCGCTCGGCGAACCGTTCACCGTGGGCGCCTTCGTGTTCCGCGTCCTCGCGGGTCTCTTGTTTGCGTTCATCTACCGCACCCGCGGATTCGCGATCGCAGCGTGGACGCACGCGCTCTACGACATCTCGATCTTCGCGACGCAGCGTCTGCTGCACTGAAGCGATCGATGCGCTGAGTGGTCCTTCGGTGATCCCGTCGGGCCACGCACACCGCGAACGCGTGTGCCCCTCTTCGACCGACAGCATCGCGCTTCGATGCGCCGCGTGAGGCTGTCGGCCGGGGAGGGGCAATTGATCGCAGCGATTCAATCGATGGGGAGGGGTCCACGTCAGCGAGCGATTCAATCGCTCCGCCTCAACGCGCTGAACGAGGCGCGTCCTTCGACTGCGCTCAGGATGCTCGGTAATGTTCGGGAGATTCTCTCCGAACGCTTCACCCCACCGAGAGACCTTCTCGGTGCCGTCCTAACGCCTACGACCCCACCGAGACACCTTCTCGGTGC
>CBIHQZ010001019.1:0-3164 GCA_966212315.1 uncultured Myxococcales bacterium | reverse complement strand
TTCAGCCGCCGGGCCCCCACGCAGCGCGAGGACACATTCGTGACCAATGCTCAGCCGGATCGGGGGCGAGGCCCACTCGGTTGCGATGCGCGCGATGCGTCGCGGAATGGTCCTACGTGGGCTTCGAGCCGAGCCGGAGTGATGCGGAGAGCACCATCAGGTTCGCACATTCGAAAGGCCCTTCAGCCGAGGCGTCCCGCCGAAACTCACGAACCAGTGCGGCTCGCCCCGATCCAGGGGCGAGCTGTCGCGGCCACGCGACTGAGTGGGGGTTCGCGTTCGAATCGCGCCGCCTCGGGGACGTGCAACCCGATGGGCAACGCGCTCACCGCACGATCACCGCGCCGAGATCCACGGCTCGACCTGCGCGCACTTCGCCGCGTGCAGACCGGTGTGGGCAGCGACCGCGTCGCCGAGTTCGAGATAGCCGTCGCTCGCCATCGCGTACGCGCCCCACGGCACCTCGCCGGCACCGTTCGGATCACCGGTTGCCGAGAAGTGCGTCCAGTAGTTCATCACCGACCCCGAGAGCGTCGCGTCGGCGGCGGCACGAGTGAACGGCGAGACGAAGTTGCCGAACACGTACGGCAGCTCGGTGCCGTGGAATGCGCCGAGTTGCAGCAGCCGGCCGAACTGGTTCACGCGCGTGAAGTAATACAGGTACGAACTTCCGCCCGCGCGCGTCGCGATCGCGTTCGCCATGCCGCGTGCCGGGCAGACGAAGATCGCGTCGGCGATGAAGTCGTTGGCGGCTTCGTTCACGCTCGGGTAGTTCGCCGGGTTGTAGAGCGCGAAGGCCTCGTCGACGTGGCTCGGGAACACCGTGGTGATCAGTTCACGCAACTGCGCCTCGGTCGTGAGCGGGGCCATGATGGTGAAGCCCGTTCCCTCGTCCTTGTTGGCGCCGGTGAGCACCGACGTCGCGTTGAGCGTCTGCGCGGGATCGACGAGCGCGGCCCACGGCGAGCGCGGGAACACGTAGCCATCGAGGTTCGGCATGTAGTGCGCGCCGGCGAAATGAATGTCGAGTGAGACAGGGTTCGCTGCGAGCACGTCGGCGACCGGCTTGGCGCGCAGACACGCAGCCACGTCGGGCGCGGTCTCGCATCCGAGCGTCGTCGCGACCTGATGACCCAGCGAGTCGGCGCTCGCGTTCGGATTGCCCGCTTCGTCGTGGAGCGGCATGAAGATCAGCGCGCAACTTCCGCTCTCGGTGATCGCGCGGCGGAACAGATTCGCGGAGAGCGGCGAGACGAGATGCCCGCACACCGAGATCGCGCCGGCGGACTCGCCGAAGATGGTGACGTTGGCGGGGTCGCCACCGAACGACGCGATGTTGTCGTGCACCCATTGCAGCGCGAACGCCTGGTCCATGAAGCCGTAGTTGCCGGCACTGTGATGCGCGGTGTCCTCGGCTTCGAGCGCGGGGTGCGCGAGAAAGCCGAGCTGCCCCAGTCGATAGTTGATGGTGACAACGACTTGTCCATGCTGCGCGAGCTGCGCGCCGTCGTGGAGCGGATTGCCGCCGTGCCCCGCGGTGAATCCGCCGCCGTGGATGAAGACCATCACGGGGAGGTTGCCGGTGGTGCGTTGCGGCGGGGTCCAGACGTTCACGCGAAGGCAGTCTTCGTCGGTCGATGCCGGGTTGCCGTTGCTCGCGGGCTGCGGACAGGGCGCGGAGACGGTGCTCGCATCGCGCGGCGTCGCCCATGCGGGCGCCTCGACGGGCGGTCGCCAGCGGAGCGGGCCGACGGGCGCCGCGGCGTACGGGATGCCGAGGAACGCGGCGTGGGTGCCGAAGTCGCGGCCGACGACCATGCCCGCGTGTGTGGTCGCGGTGATGGGTTGCGCGTCGACGGGCGCGTCGGTGGCGGCGTCGGTGGTGGCGCTGTCGGTGGCATCGAGCGATGCGGTGTCGGCGGCGGCGTCACCGGCGTCGGTGGTCGCGGGCGGGCTGCAGGCGAAGGCGAGCGATGCGGTGGCGAGAAGGAGCGCGGTGCGGTGAGGGAAAGACATCGGCGGATGGTACCGGTTTCACTCGGCAGCTGAAGCTGCGAGCAACGGGACTTCCTTCGGTCGTGATGTGGTGGCGGGCACTCGGCAGCTGAAGCTGCGAGCAACGGATCCAAAGCCTCACCTTCGTGAGGCTCGCGGTGGCGGGTGGATCCCGGGTGCGTCGACCGGCGACCATCGAGTTCCTTGATGGGTGTGGTGGCGCGTCGTGACGCGCCGGCGAAAGAGGGTTCGGTCGCGGTGGCTGAGCGCGCCGCGCGTCCGAGAATCGCGCTTCTTCACCCCACGGGGGTGATTACCGCAACCAGCGCTCCCGCTACTCTGCGCGGTCATGGGCAGACGATCCGGGGACGAAACCGTGGGCGCGCTGATCCTCGCGTTGATGCAGCAGCGAAGCTGGGAACAGGCCGCGCTCGCCCGTCGCCTCGAGGTCAACGTCGCCACCGTGCGGCGCCATCTGCGACATCTGCAGGCGCACGATCCGTCGATCACCGCGACGATCGAACCCCCGCAGGTCGTCTGGCGCGTTCCGAAAGGGTGGGCACCGGGCGCGCTCCCGCTCGGAACCGAAGGCGCGCGCGCACTGTTTCATCTGCTCGCGCGAACTCCGGGCTCGATGCGGAACGAGTTGCTGGGAAGGGTCGTCGCGATGCTCCCGCAACCGACGCTCGTCGATCGCGCCACGCGCGTGGTCGTCGTTCCGGAGTTGAGCGAGGCCGAGGAGCGCGCGTTCTCGGTGTTCGTCGACGCGGCCGCCTTGCGCCGCGCGGTCCGCATCCGCTATCGCTCGCTCGGCGCGGGTGGCGAAGCGGAGCCGCGCGATGTCTCGCCGCAGCGCATTCTCGCGGGAAGCGTCTTCTACCTCCTCGCGAAGTGTCATCGTGACGATCGCCTCAAGCACTTCCGCCTGTCGAGCGTCGACGACGCGCGCATCGCGACCGGGGTGTCGTATCGCGAGGTCGACGGCGCAACGCTCGATGCCCACATCGCGACCAGCGCCGGCGCGTTTCGCGGGGAGCAGAACGAGTCGATCGTGTTCGATGTGCGCCGAAGCGAGTTGTAGGCGGTGAGTCGCAATCTGCCGAAGGCGGCTCGTGACGATGATCTCGAGTTCATCCCCGGCGGTACCTGGGTGCGCGTGCGCGTCGAGA
>CBIHQZ010001018.1:0-3173 GCA_966212315.1 uncultured Myxococcales bacterium | reverse complement strand
TCCATCGACCGGTACTCGCGATCGTCCTGTCGCTCGCGCTCATCGTCCTCGGCGCACTCGCGATCAAGACCCGGCCCGTTTCACAGTTCCCTTCGATCGCACCGCCGCTCGTCACCGTCACGCTCGCGTACCCCGGTGCAAGCGCGTCGGTACTCGTCGACGCTGCACTCATTCCGCTCGAGCGCGCGATCAACGGCGTGCCGGGGATGAAGTACATCGTCTCGGACGCGACGAGCGCCGGCGAAGCCACGATCCAGGTGGTCTTCGAACTCGGCACCGACCCCGACATTGCCGTGGTCAACGTGAAGAACCGCGTCGATCAGGTGATGAGCCTGCTGCCTGAACTCGTGCGGCTCGAAGGCATCGTCGTGACGCGCATGCAGCCCAGCATGCTCATGTACGTAAACCTCTACAGCGAAGACCCGAACGCGAACGAGACGTTTCTCTACAACTACGCCAGCGTGAATCTCATCCCCGAGCTTCAGCGCGTGAACGGCGTAGGCCGCGCGACGATCCTCGGCAACCGGCAGTTCGCGATGCGCGTGTGGCTCAAGCCCGATCGCATGCGCGCCTACAACATCGCGACCGAAGACGTGATGAGGGCGATTGCCGATCAGAGCATCATCGGCAGACCGGGGCGTACCGGCGGCAGCTCGGGCATGACCTCGCAGTCGCTCGAGTACGTGCTCGTCTATCAAGGCCGTTACAACACAGCCGAGCAGTACGGGAACATCATCATTCGCGCGACGCCGGAGGGCGAGATCCTCCGCCTGCGCGACATCGCGGACGTGCAACTCGGGAGCGAGTTCTTCGACATCTACTCGAACCTCGATGGCCGCCCGTCGGCCGCGATCGTGCTCAAGCAGACACCGGGAAGCAACGCACGGCAGGTCATCGCCGATGTGCGTGC
This sequence comes from uncultured Myxococcales bacterium, assembly GCA_966212315.1. GTDB lineage: Bacteria > Myxococcota_A > Polyangia > Polyangiales > CBIHQZ01. The sequence continues at coordinate 2,263 of CBIHQZ010001018.1, read as the reverse complement.
GCGTCTCGACGAACTGCAGCGCAACCGCTTTCCGCCGCACATGCGCTACTCGATCAACTACGACGTCTCGACCTTCCTCGATGCGTCGATCGAGAAGGTGATCCACACGCTCCTCGAGGCCTTCGTGCTCGTGGCGCTCGTGGTGTTCATCTTCCTCGGCGACTGGCGCTCCACGCTCATCCCGACCCTCGCGGTGCCCGTCTCGCTCGTCGGGACGTTCATCTTCATGCAGATGTTCGATCTGACGATCAACCTGATCACGCTGTTCGCGTTGGTCTTGGCGATCGGCATCGTCGTCGACAATGCAATCGTCGTCGTGGAGGCGGTACACGCGACGATGGCGACCGAACATTTACCGCCCTACGAAGCATCGAAGAAGGTTCTCGGCGAGATCAGCGGCGCCATCATCGCCATCACGCTGCTCATGGCCGCGGTGTTCGTGCCGGTTGCGTTCATGACCGGTCCGGTGGGCGTTTTCTATCGCCAGTTCTCGATCGTGATGGCGTCGTCGATCGTGCTCTCGGGCCTCGTCGCACTCACGCTCACGCCCGTTCTCTGCGCGATGATCCTGAAGCCGCACGACGGCAAGAAGAAGCGCCGTACGCCGATCGGGATGTTCCTCGACCTGTTCAATCGCGGGTTCGAAAAGACCACCAACGGATACGTGCGCGTCCTGCAACTCATCGTGAGCCGTCGCTTCATCACCTTCCTGATGCTGGCGCTCTTCGGCTTCGGGATCTTCGGCGTGACCAAAGGGCTGCCGGCGGGCTTCATTCCGAACGAAGACCAGGGGCAGATCTACGCGATCATCCAGACGCCACCCGGCGCGACGCTCGAGCGAACGAATCAGGTCGCGCGCGAGTTGCAGACCATCGCGAGGCACGTCGACGGCGTCGAGTCGGTGTCGTCGCTCGCGGGCTACGAGATCCTTACCGAGGGTCGCGGATCGAACGCCGGCACGTGTCTCATCAATCTTCACTCATGGGCGCATCGTTCGCGCTCGGTGCACCAGATCATCGAGGAACTCGAAGAGCGTTCGCGAGACATCGGCGCGACGATCGAGTTCTTCGAGCCGCCGTCGGTGCCCGGCTACGGCGCGGCCGACGGGTTCGCGCTGCGTCTTCTCGATCAGGGCGACACCACGGACTACAACGAGTTCGACCGGATCAACCACGACTTCATGGACAACCTCCGGAGACGTCCGGAACTCACCGGTTTGTTCACGTTCTATGCGGCGAACTATCCGCAGTACGAACTCGTGATCGACAACCAGCTCGCGATGCAGAAGGGCGTGTCCATCCGCACGGCGATGGACAATCTCGACATCCTCATCGGCAGCACCTACGAGCAGGGCTTCATCCGATTCGGCCGCTTCTACAAAGTCTACGTACAGGCGCGCCCCGAGTTCCGCCGGCTCCCCTCCGACATCCTCGGCTACTTCGTTCGCAACGACCGCAACGAGATGGTTCCGTACGCGGCGTTCATGACCATGCGGCAGACGCACGGTCCGAACGAGATCACGCACTACAACCTCTACAACTCGTCCGCGATCCGCGGCGTGCCTGCGCCGGGGTACACGAGCGCCGATGCGATTCACGCAATCACCGAGGTCGCGCATCAAACGCTGCCGCGCGGATACGACATCGCGTGGGAAGGGTTGTCGTTCGACGAAGCGCGTCGCGGCAACGAGGCGATCTACATCTTCATCGTCGTGCTCGCGTTCGTGTACATGGTGCTCGCCGGTCAGTACGAGAGCTTCATTCTTCCGTTCGCGGTCTTGCTCTCTCTTCCGGCCGGTATCTTCGGGGCGTTCTTCCTGTTGCGAGTGCTCGGACTCGCGAACGACATCTATGCGCAGGTCGCGGTCGTGATGCTCGTCGGTCTACTCGGCAAGAACGCGGTGCTCATCGTGGAGTACGCGGTGCAGCGCCATCACAAAGGCGCGTCGGTGCGCGAGGCCGCCATCGAAGGCGCGAAAGAACGCTTCCGTCCGATCTTGATGACGTCGTTCGCGTTCGTCGCAGGTCTGATCCCGCTCGTTCGCGCGACAGGTCCAGGCGCAGTGGGCAATCGAACCATCGGCGCGTCGGCGCTCGGCGGCATGCTCTTCGGCACCATCTTCGGCGTCATCGTGATTCCCGGCCTCTACTATGTGTTCGGCAAGCTCGCCGAGGGACGCTCGTTGATCCAGCAGGAAGAAGAAATCCCCGTCACCGAAGGGAACGAGCACCGCGAAGGATCGATCTTCCGCAAGGGCACCGAG
>CBIHQZ010001017.1:0-3175 GCA_966212315.1 uncultured Myxococcales bacterium | reverse complement strand
GCCCCTCTCCCTCCGACGCCACCGCGGCTCGCGCGAACGCAGGCGTCGTCGAAAGAGGGGCTCGAAGAATGCTGAGTGATCGGTAAGCAGCATACGTCGTGTGTACGGCGGGCCGAGGGCGTGGATGCGGCGGACATCGGGCGGGAACGTGGATGGTCCAGAGCATCGGGCCCGTGAACGTGGCGCCGGGCTGCGGGCCGGGCACGCTGCGGCGGGCATCACCCGCCGAGTGCTACGGTGCGCGCGTGATCAGCGCGTCTGCACCCGGTCGTCTCGCTCCTGCGCTCGACTGACGCCCCCATCGTTCCAGCCCCTCTCTCGACGACGCCTGCGTTCGCCCGTCACGGCTGGCGTCGGAGGGAGAGGGGCGCGCGGAGCGGGGTGAGGTCACGCACACCGCGCGGCAATCCGCTCAGTTCGCTTCGCACTGCCCCGGCGGCACCGCGGCATCGCTCGGCTGCGTGACGCAGTGATAATTCGCCGGGCAGGTCATCCCGCTCGTTCGGCAATCGACCGGCAGGCAGATGCCGTTCGTGAAGAAGTTCCCCGTCCCCATCGCGGGCGTGAGGTGATCGCACTGGTAGCCACCGCGACAATCCGAGGTCGCATTGCACGTGCGAAAGCAGGGTGCGGAATCGCCGGGGCCCTGACCGTTCAGCGGCACCGCGCCTGCGCCCGGCGGACAGTTCGACTGAGGAACTGGCGAGCCCTGCGTGACGTTCGTCGCGCGCGCGAACGAGAGACAGTAACCGCCGACCCATCCGGTCGCAGCGCCGGTCTCGTCGACTTCGGCGATGCATCGCCCGCCGCGACAATCCGAATCGGACCGACAGGGTCCGCCGTCGTCGACGCCGGTCGGCTGCATCGTCGCGCAGATACCGTTCCACGCGTCGCACATCGGCATCGGCGCGGCGCACGCGGGGTAGCCTGCGGGCGCGCCGCTCGCGTAACACGACGGCAGACAGAGCCCCACGGTGAACGCAGTGTCGACCGGGATGCAGGCGCCGCCGTAGTAGTCGCATTCGCCGCCACCGCTGCTGCAGCTCGGAAGGCAGATCATGTTGGTCATTTCGCACAAGCCGTCGACGCCGCATGCCGCGTCGCGCGTACAGCGGACGGTGCAGATGCCGCCGCCCGGGAAGGTCGTGAGGCAGGTGCCGCCGGTGCCGCAGTCGGTGTTGCTGGTGCAGCGCGTGAAGATGCTTCCGGCTCGCGCGTCGGGCGCTTGCGCGTCGGTCTGCTGCGGCACATCGGCGCCCATCGCGACGTCCGTGCCCATCGGCACGTCGGTGCCCATCGCCACGTCCGGCTCGATCGTCGAGTCGGGGCTCGTGACATCGGTTCCGGTCGGCGCGTCGACCATCGTGGTGTCTTCGTGATTCGCGTCCAACGCGGTCACCACGTCGTGGCCGCCGTCCGCGCCCGGGCACATGCACGCGCCGAACGTTCCGTTCGGAAGGCAGGACTGAACGCCCATCGCGCCGCCGACACACGGACACGCGATCACCATCCCGGCGACGCAGTGATTGCCACTCGCGTCGGGCGTTTCCGACATTCCGGTGCAAGCCGCGAGTACTGCAGCGAGAGAGATGGCCAGCCAGTTCGACGTTGCGCGCATTGAAATCACTCCGTTCTCGATCGATCTTCCGCATCGTTCGCGGACATGAACGTGCACGTCTATCTGGGAACGACCGGTCCGGTCAACACGTCGATGCCTGCGATGCCCGGCGCACACCGGGGGCCCCGACCCCTTTCCGAGCGCGATTCCACCCCCGGGGGAGGACGTTAGCGCTGACGAAACATGCGCCGACAATGCCGCAAGTTGCCGGATTTCTATTTCGTTTCCGGCGGCCATTACAGCGGGTCAAAGCTCGAAGATTCGCGTCGGAACTCGCGTGCGCGACCCGACACTACGGCGTCGGAAGCTCTTCGAGCACCCACCATGGCGCAACGCCGCGCGGTGCGCGTGCGCTCCAACGCACACCCGCGACGCCGCTCGGACGATGCATCGAGAGGCGCACCCGATGGTGAGTGCCCATCGCCCACGTCGTGCATCGAAGAACGACGTAGATCTGGTCCGACGGAAGCGGTGGCCCGGACACCACGCGATCGACGTGAACGCGCGGCGCCGTGAGCATCATGAAGTAGCCGCACGACCCGCCGTTGCGCGCGACGTTGCCGGTCACCGTGACGTCCGCGACGGTGTGTTCCGCGCGTGGCGTCTGCGCGTGCGCGGTCGAGGGCAGCGCGCACAGCATTGCGGTCGCCAGCACGGCAACAGGGAGCGTCTTCATGAAGGAGTCATGCATGCGGGCGGCTCCGTCAGGTGACGACGACGCTCGAGAGTGTGACCGATTCGCGGTCGATTTGCTCGACCCTCACAACGCATCGAAGCCGTTCTACGCTGCGCGTCGAATGGAACCCACCGCCGCCACCCCGTACCGCATCCCTGCCCCCGTGGATCTCGGCCCTGCGCTCGCAGAGTGGCGACGCACATGGAAGCAGACCGCCGGCGTTCTGGCATTCGCGATCGCGTTCGTGACGCCGGGCGTGTGGATGCTCGTCTCGGACTCGAACGTCGTGCTGTCGCTCGTCGTGCTCGCGGGAGGGCTCGCGCTCGACGTGATGATCGCCCGTCAGGTCATCGCGAACTTGAACGTTCGATGGACGTTGTTCGAACGAGGTTTCTCGCGCACGTGTCTCGGTCGCGAAGTGCGGGCGCGCTTCGAAGACGTCGCATCGTTCGCAATTCTTCCGGCGCGCGAGGCGAAGTTGACCCTCGTCGACGGACGCACACTGCTCATCTCCGGCTTCGCAGGAAGCGACGAGGCGGCGGAGCGACTCGATCGCGCGATCGCCGATGCGCTGTTGCCCGGCTACGAGGCGCGTCTCGCGAGCGGCGAGGAGATCGTGCTCGGTCCGCTGCACATCACGCGCGACACGATTCGCGCGGATGGTTTGGTGTTCGAACGCGCGCGCACGACGCTCCACGAAGAGACCGTCGACATCGCGGTGCACGGAAACACACACGGCTTCTGGGCACTCCAGGGTCCGACCGGCGCGACCGCTCGAATCGCGCTGGCCGAGATCCCGCTACCCTCGATCGCGCGTGCCTTGGTCGAACGCGCGCCGGCATAACGAGAAGAAAAGCTTCACCGACCAAAAATCGTCACGG
>CBIHQZ010001016.1:0-3175 GCA_966212315.1 uncultured Myxococcales bacterium | reverse complement strand
GGCGATCGCATCGTCGCCTGTTCCGATGGTCTCTGGGAGGTCATGACCGACGCGGAGTTGGCGACCATCGCGTCGGACGGTGATCCGTCATCGATCGCGAAACGCCTCATCGATCACGCCGTGGCATCGACTCCGTCCGACAACATCACGGTCGGCGTCATGCACTGGCGCCTGTCCGATTCTCGTCCGACCACCGCGACGGGCCGTGGGGCGGGCACCTCGCCCGACGCGAAGACGAATCCGCGGCGCAGTCGCAGCATGACCAACTGGATCGTATTGATCGCGCTGTTGGCGATCGTCCTCGCGGCCGTCGCCCTTCGCCTGTATCGCGACCATGCGCGATCCGCTTCGCCGCTGCGAATCTCGGAGAGCGCAGCCCCCGCGCGCTATCGCGCCGAATAAGGCACCGCCGGAAGAATCTGCCGAAGATACGGCTCCAGCCCGTGCTGCTGTTTCCACTGCTTCGGATACCCGACGCTGACCTCGTCGAACGCGACCCCATCGCGGTACCGCGTTCCCCGAATGTGCAGATGCCCTTGCACCACGGCGCGTGCACGGAACCGCACGTGCCAGTCTTCGGTCCGCGTGGTGCCGCACCAGAGCGAGAAGCGCGGCACGCGCGGGAGCACGGCGAGGTCACGACGCAGCGGGAAGTGGTCGACGAGCACCGTGCGGTACTCACCCGGAATCTCGCCGAGCCGACGCTCGCTGAAGTCGCAACGCGCATGGCACCAGGCTTCGCGCGACGGATACGGATCGGGATGCAGCAGCACTTCGTCGGTGCACAGCACGCCGTCTTCCATGGCCCAGTCGAGCGCGCGATCGCGTGACACGGAGTCGGGACGAAACGTGTAGTCGTACAGCGTGAAGAGCGGCGCGATGAGCGTCGGTGGCCCCTCGGTCCCGGGCCATTCGACGTAGGGATCTTCGGGCGTGAGCACGCCGCGCGCGCGGCACACGGCGACGAGCGCGTCGTACTTCGCAGCGCCGCGGAGCCCCGTGTTGTCGGATGCGTGCGTCCAGAGTTCGTGATTGCCGGGCACCCAGAAGACCTTCGCGAAGCGGGGGACGGTGACAGAGAGAACCGCTTCGAGCTGCTCGATCGTTTCGCCGAGATCGCCGGCGAGGATGAGCCAGTCGTCGGGATGAAATGCGAGCGTCGCGAGCGCCGCTCGGTTGGAGTCGGCGCCGACGTGGAGATCGCTGATCGCGAAGAGCTTCACGCTACGTGGTCCCGTCTGCGAGCAGCACGATGCCGGTGGCCACGAATGCATCGCGGCGTTCGAAGCGCCCCCGCAATGCGAATCCCTCCGGGAGACCGGCCGTCAGCGACGTGACGAGACGTCCCTCGAACGCGCCGCTCGCCGTGTCGACGCGATGGATGATGACGTCGTGGAAGTCGAAGTAGCGCCCCACGCTCGCGAAGAGGCACTTGTAGATGCTTTCCTTTGCGGAGAAGACGAGCGTGACGGCTTCGGGAAGCGACCATCCGGTGGTGCGGCACAGCGTTGCGTACTCCGCGGCGAGTCCGATCGTCTCGCGCACCTCCTCGACGCGCCCGGGCTCGATCCACGTTTCGATGTCGATGCCCACGCCGCGTGCATCGCTCGCCCGGGCGACTGCCGCCGATGCAAGTCCGTCCGCGTGAGTGATCGAGCCGACGAAGCCTGCGGGAAAACAAGGTTCGCGCGACGGGCCGATGTCGATGCTGGCACTCGCGTGAACCGCCGCGAGACGGATCAGTGCCTGCCGCGCGCAGTAGCGACCGGCGACGAACTCGTTACGGCGTTTCACCACCGCGCGCATCAACGATGATGGGAGGGGGGAGACACCGAGTTCGAGCGCCGTCTCGGCCGGGTCCGCATCGGGACGGAATCGCACAGAACGTTGCGCGACGAACGCAGGGAAGACCGTAGGGTCGTCCGCGTGCAGCGTGTCGGCGCGATTCATGGAGGTGATTTCTGGTTGCGAAGTCGTCCCTCCGCAAGCCGCTGCGTGTTCAGAGCGACGCCGTGTCGTGGACCTGGATCACGATCGCCGTGACGTTGTCGCGCCCGCCCCGCTCGTTCGCGAGTTCGATGAGCTTGCGCACGGATTCCTCGGGCTCCGCGTTCTCGCCGAGGACCTGTCCGATCGTCTCGTCGTCGAGCATCTTCGTGAGTCCGTCGGAACAGAGCAGGTACTGATCGCGCGCGATCGGCGCGTCCTCGCACACGTCCACTTCCACCGTCGCTGCGATGCCCACCGCACGCGTGAGCTTCTCGCCTTCGCGACCGCGCACGCCCCATGCGGACATCGTGTGATCGCTCGTGAGCATCTTGAACTCGCCGCCGCGCAGTCGATAGCAGCGGCTGTCGCCCACGTGCGCGATGTACACGCGCTGACGCGTCGGTGCGAATCGAGCCGCGACGATCGTAGTACCCATGCCCGCTTGTTCGTCGTTGCTGGACGCCTGGGCGAAGATTGTTCGGTTCGCTGCTTCGATCGAACGCACCAGTTCGTCTGCGCGGCGCGGTCGATCCGCCACGGGCGTTCCGGAGAACGTGTGGTCGCGGAAGGAATCGAGCAGCGTCTCCACCGCCATCGCGCTGGCGACTTCACCCGCAGCGTGACCGCCCATGCCGTCGGCCACGACGAACAGATGCTCTTCGGGGAGAACGAGGTAGCTGTCCTCGTTGTGCTTGCGACGCCGTCCAACGTCGGTGCGTCCAACGGCGGACACGAGGATGAAGCCGAAGGGCAACGAAGCGCCGTCGCTTGCTTCCTCGTCTAGATTCTCGATGAACGACTGCAACGCCTGCGGCTGAAAGCGCTGCGTCACCACGGTCACCGGCTCGTCGCTGTCGGCGATGGACAGGTCGGGAATGGCGAGTGAGAGCGGCAACTGCGGAACGACGGCGGGCGCGGCCGCTTTCGTTGTCACCGCCTTCACGGGTGGCGGATCGCGGTCCACCCGCGCAGAGGTCGCGGCGGGTCCGCTCGCTTGCGAAGCGGGTATCGATTCGAGGGGCTGCGCGGCACGCGCGACGCGACGCGCAGGTCGGTGCGATCGGAACACGACCGCAACCAGCAACACCAACGCGGCCACCACGAGCGCGAGAACAATCCAGGTCATCGGTCCCTACCTGGCGTGATCATCGCGGTTCGACGCTCAGCGCGAAAGGGTGATGTGCCC
>CBIHQZ010001015.1:0-3178 GCA_966212315.1 uncultured Myxococcales bacterium | reverse complement strand
CGAATGATGGTGGCGAGGTGAAGCGCGAGAACGAGGTGGTACGAACGCCAGAGCGTTGATCGCGCTTTGCGGTCGCGCGCCGCCTCCGGGACGGGAATGCCTCTTACGTCGTCGCCCGGTGAGCGAAACGCCGACGCACCGGCCCATCACGCCCGCCCTCGCATGTCCTCCCCACGCAGTGCCACGCACCGCCACGCGCCCTCGACACCCCCCCGAGCCGCCGTACGACGCCCCGCGCAGTTCCTCGATCACGCCTCATCCTTCGAGCCCCTCTCTCGACGACGCCTGCGTACGCGCGCCCCGCGCTGGCGTCGAGGGAGAGGGGCACGCGGCAGCGGGTGAGGGAGATCCTCACAACCAATCGAGCGGGACGTTCGGAAAAATATTGTCGCGCGCTTCGACGTCGGCCAGCCAAGGTTCGTCGAACTCGCCCGAGTTGATCATCGACTCGAGCCGGCGGAATCGCGCGAGGTGTGCTTCGAAGCGAGCGCGTGCGTAGTGCGGTGCGGTGCCGGTCTTGATGAGAAACGGCCAGTCGCTCGAGACCAGCAGCATCACTTCGCGCATCGCCTGCCGCGCCGCGCGTCCGTAGATGCCGCCGTCGCGTGCGTGGCGCTTCATGATGTCGACGATCTCGCGCGCCGCATGATCGACGTGCCGCAGCATCCATCCCGACACCGGATCGAGCCACACGCCGGCATATCCGCCCGCGCCCCAGGAACTCACTTCGGGCTCGGCGACGTCGTGCGTCGGCGATGCTTCGAGATACTCACCGAGCGTCGTCGAAGCGATCTCGTCCGACTGCGCGAGAATGCGGAACACGTTCTCGAGGAAGAGCGGCCCTTCGAACCACCAGTGCCCGAACAGCTCTGCGTCGTAGGGCGCGAGCACGATCGGTGCGGTGTCCATGTGGTCCGCGAGCCAGCGGATCTGCCGATGACGGTTCTCGACGAAGTCCGACGCGTGATCCCACGCACGCTGCTGCGCGGCCGACGGGATGTACGGCTCTTTGTGACTCGAGCCGCGCCCCGTGATGCGGAAGTACTTCAGTCCGGTGGGTTGCCTCGAGCCGTCGGCGGCGACGAACTCTTTCACGTTCGCCTCGGGCGCGTCGTACCCCACGTCGCGGTAGAACTCGCGGTAGTAGAAATCGCCCGGATAACCGCCCTCTTTGCTCCACACCTGTCGCGATGCCTCGAGGTCGCGACCGAACGCGGCGAGTCCGCGCGGCGTGATGATCGGCGCGGCAGTGCCGTAGCGCGGCCGCGGTGTCGCATCGTTGATGGCGTGCGTTTCGAGCGAGGTGTACGCGATGCCGTAGCGCGTGAGCGTCGCGTCGACGCCGGCGATGTACCCGCACTCGGGGAGCCATATGCCGCGCGGCGCGCGACCGACCGCACGCAGATGCGAATCGACCGCGAACGACACCTGCGCGCGCACGAGGGCCGGGTGATGAAGAAGCGCGGGGAAGAACCCGTGCGTCGCGCCGCAGGTCCAGATCTCGATGTGGCCCGAGTCTTCGAGCTGTGCGAACGCGTCGACGACATCGCCATCGATGCGATCCCACACGCGCCAGAGAGCACGCTGCCGGGCGAGATAGAACTCCGTCACCGGTCCGAGCGTGGGGTCGTGCTTGTAGCGCTCGACGTCGGCTTCGATGACCCGGTCGATCTTCTGCATGTGCTGCTCGAAGCGCGCGCGGAGCAGTCCGTCGCGGAGCATCGCGACGAGCGGCGGCGAGAGCGACACGGTGCAGCGGAAGGGAACTCCTTCGTACTGCAGACGGAAGAACGCATCGAGCAGCGGGAGGTAGCACTCCGCGATCGCTTCGTAGAGCCACCGTTCTTCGAGATGGTCGCGGTGCTCCGGATGGCGCACGAACGGAAGGTGCGCGTGGAGAACAATGGCGACGTAGCCGCGAGCCATGGGCGCGGAGCGTAGTCGCGTCGGTGGTACGGCCGCAATCGAAGAGGTGACGCGATCCCTTGAATGGTGCTGCGGCTCTATGGCAATGCCGCAGAGCATGACCGGGACCATCATCGGAATGTTTCGCGAGCAGGTGGCACGCCGGGGCGACGCCGTCGCGTTGCGCACCAAAGCGAACGGTCAATGGATCGCGAAGAGCTGGCGCGAATGGGACGAAGTGTCGTCGACGCTCGCGGCCGGTCTCGTGGCGATGGGGGTCAAGCCGGGCGAGCGTGTGGCGATTCTCGCGAATACTCGACGCGAGTGGGTGGAGATCGACGTGGCCATCGCGCTCGCGGGCGCCGTCTCTGTGCCGATCTTCCACCAGAGCGTGCCGTCCACCGTGGCGCACATTCTTGCCGACTCGGGGAGCACCGTGGTGTTCGCGGAAGACCCGTCGCAGGTGGAGAAACTCTTCGACCCGCGCGTGCGGCCGCTGCTGCGCGGACTGCGACGCGTGGTCTATCTCGACGCGCGCCGGAAGCTCGAACGGCCCGATGCGCGCGGACGGATCGAAGTGCGTCTCGACGACGTCCTCCCACGCGAGGAGCGCGCGAACGTGATGTCGTTCGGCGATCTGCTCGAGGCCGGGCGACGCGTGCTCGACGCGGACGGCATCGCGAAACTCAATGCGCGCAGCGAAGCGGTCGGTCCCGATGACGTCGCGACGCTGGTCTACACGTCGGGGACTTCGGGGCCGCCGAAAGGGGTCGTGCTCACGCACGGGAACATCGCGTTCGAGTGCGATTCGGTCGGCAACGAACTGCAACTCGACCCGAGCGACGAGCAGTTGTTGATCCTTCCGCTCGCGCACATTTTCGCGCGCGTGCTGCTTCTCAGCGCCATTCGCGTGGGCTTCGCGACGGCGTTCGCGTCGTCGCCGCTGAGCGCGCTCGACGATGCAGCCGAGATCCATCCCACCGTGCTGGGCGCGGTGCCGCGCGTGTTCGAGAAGGTTTACGCCAGCGCAATGCGACGCATCGCTGCCGAGAGCCCGCTCCGACGGCGCGCGGCGAAACTCGCGTTCACCGTCGGTCTCGACGTCAGTCGCTTGCGGCAGCGCGGCGAGGAACCGGGACGCTTGCTCCAGATGCAATACCGCGCCGCGGATTCGGCCGTTTTCGAGCCGATTCGCACGCTGTTCGGCCGACGACTGCGGTTCGCGATCTCCGGCGGTGCGCCGCTGCGACGCGACCTGGCCGAGTGGTTCCAC
>CBIHQZ010001014.1:0-3179 GCA_966212315.1 uncultured Myxococcales bacterium | reverse complement strand
GTTGCGCCCGTTACCGCGCGCCTCCGTGCGACAGATCGGGCGCCGTCGTATCGAGCACGAAGATGAACGGCTGCGTGACCGACACGATGCCGCCGCCGGTCGGAGCGGGAAACGTCCATCGGCTCGCGCCACGCACGATGCATTCGGCGACGGATGGCATCGGCACTGTCGACGAAGCGATCTGCGACGTGGTGACTGCGCCAGTGGGTCCGATTACGAAGCGAATCGTCACGGTCCCAGCGAGATCCGGGCGCTGAACGAGGCCCTGCTCGTAGCAGAACTGCACTTGCATCGCGGCTCGACGCACGGTGCGACGCACGATCTCGGGCGAGAGCGATCCGACGACGACTGCCGGCGCCATCCGCACGCGGGGAAGCGCGAGACGGCGTGACGCGACGCCTGTGCCCTCGGGCCCGCTCGATGAGACACCGAGTTGCCCGTACGAGTTGCTTCCCGTCGTTCCGGACGCGTGATTCATCGCGACACCGAGCGATCCGAAGACGTTCGACGGAGGTTGCGTCGGCTCGGTCAGCGATGCGTCGGAGGCGATGGGAGGCGGCGGGGGCGTGGGCATCGCACTATGCGCGGAAGGAGGCGCGGCCGCGTCGACGGTGATGGGCGAGGATTCGCCGCTGTTCGTGTCGCGCGTGCAGCCCGCGGCCAGCGCGAGGCTCAGTGCGATGGGCGCAGATGGGGAGGAGCGAACCGAGAAGAGCACTTTCGCTGTCGACATCCGAACGGCTCCATCGTGGTTGCGCGCTTCGAAACGTTTGCGCGCGTCGACGGTGACACGAACGTCGCAGCGAACGGCAGAGTGTCTGGAGCCTCGATGCGCTCGCGGTGTCGAAAGGCATCGGTGCGCGTCGGGCGGGGCGTGATCGCGATGACAGGATGCTGTCATCGTCGCCGTGGCGCGGCCCTCAGCCGCCGGCCGCAATGCGCTCATGGACCCCGCCGGCGACCTCTCCCATGCGGGCGGACATGGGAGAGGTTCGGATCCTTGCGCCGGCCTTGTCGTCGAACCGAAAGGCGGCGGCGCGACAGCACGCTGAGAAACCGATGACAGCAGGCTGCGCAACCGATGACAGCACGCTGTCATCAAGTTCGAGCGATCGCAAGAAGTGGGCAAGCCACCACGTCGTTCAGTTTGAACTCTCACGCTTGATGGAAGGGTCCGAACCTCTCCCCATGTCCGCCGCATGGGAGAGGTCGCCGGCGGCGTTACCGAGTCACCGCGGCCGGCGGGTGAGGGCCCGCGCTCGCAGGGCCGCCGGCAGATGCGCACCCGCGCGCCCGCACCCCGCGACCCTCCTGCGCATCCCCTGTTTCATTCTGCAACGGGTGCAGCGTTTCGCTGCGAACGACGCGCCTCGCACTTCGTCGCGTGCGATGCGGCGAACCTCGGGGAACACTCGCCCCATGCGTGTCGCTCGCAAGTTCGTGCTCGCCGTCGTGCTTGCGGTGACCGCCGTGCTGGCAGTGCACGGTTACGTGCGCTTGCAACGACTCTCGGCGCTTCTCGATCGCGAGGGGCGCCGCGACCATCAGCTCCTCGGTCGCGCGTTGGCGCTCGGCATGCAGCACGTGTGGGCGCAGGCGGGTGAACGCGCCGCGGTGGCGCTGGTCGACGAGATGAATGCGAGCGAGCCCGAGATCGAATTGCGCTTCGTATGGACGGGGCGGCCGGTCGGTGCGTCCGATCGTCCCGTCGCACCCGAGTCGGTACTGGCCCCGCTCGCGCTTCATCGCGAGGTCATGTGGATCGGTCATCGCGAGGGCGCGGCCGACACGCTGTACACGTATTTCGAAGTACGCATCGCGGGGGTGCAGATCGGTGCGATCGAACTCAGCGAATCGCGCGCGTCGGATGAACAGTTTCTTCGCAGCAGCCGCCGCAACACGATTCTCTCGGTGCTGATCACCGCGCTCGCGGCGGGGCTCGCGGTCGCTGCACTCGGCGTCGTGGTCGTCGGTCGGCGCGTGCGCACGCTCGTCGATCAGGCGGCGCGAATCGGCAGCGGCGAGTTCACACGATTGCCATCACTCGGGCGCGATGAGATCGGCGACCTCGGCGTCGCGATGAACGCGATGAGCGATCAACTCGCGTCGGCGCGTGACGCGCTGCAAGCGCAGACGGCTGCTCGTCTCGCGGCGCAGAAACAGCTCGAACACGCGGATCGGTTGAACACCGTCGGAAAGCTCGGCGCGGGTATCGCCCACGAACTCGGCACGCCGTTGAACGTGATCTCGCAGCGCGCGCAGATGATCGCGACGCGCGAGGTAACCGGCGATGCCGCGTGCGAACGAGCTGCGATCATCGTGGACCAGGCCGATCGCATGGCGATGATCATCCGCGAGCTGCTCGACTTCGCGCGGCGTCGCGAGCCGCGCAAGACCTCGAGCGATCTCACCTCGATCGCGCATCACGCCGTGGCGCTGCTCCGTCCGCTCGGAGAGAAGCGCGGTGCGAAGATCTCCCTAGCGGACACGAGCGAGCGGTTGCGCGCAGACGTCGATGCGAGCCAGGTGCAGCAAGCCCTCGCGAATCTCGTGGTGAACGCGATCGATGCGATGCCGAACGGTGGCGAGATCGAAGTCGACGTGCACGCGCGCGAGACCGATGCGCCCGCCGATGTGGCCACCGAGCGACGCCGCTGGGGCGCGATCACGGTGCGCGACAATGGCAGCGGCATCGACCCTGACCAGCTCGGTTCGATCTTCGAACCGTTCGTGACCACGAAAGCACCGGGCGAGGGGACCGGGCTCGGACTCTCGGTCGCATACGGCTTGATCCGCGACCATGGCGGATGGATCGGTGTGACGAGCACGCCCGGCACGGGTTCGGAGTTCACCGTGTTCCTGCCCATCGAAGAGGACGCATGACGAGCAGCGAAGTCCTGTTGATCGACGACGACCGCGAGACCTGCGAGCTGCTCGCGGAACGGCTGGGCAGTCGCGGATTCCACGTGACGTACCGAACATCGGCCGAAGAGGGGCTCGTGCTCTTCGCGGACGGTGCGTTCGACGCCGTCGTCACCGACATCAACATGCGCGGCATGAACGGCATCGAATTCTGCCGTCGCGTCGCTGCGAATCGTCCCGATGTGCCGGTGGTGGTGATCACCGCGTTCGGCAGCCTCGACTCCGCGATCGCCGCGATGCGAGCAGGCGCGTTCGAC
>CBIHQZ010001013.1:0-3187 GCA_966212315.1 uncultured Myxococcales bacterium | reverse complement strand
TTTCGCGCCGGAAAACAGCGCTTTCAGATCCGACGGAATCGATTGTCGATCGCGCACCATGTCGCGCACGAGCGCGCTCGCGATCTGCATCTTCACCCCCGACGGCACCACGTACGGCTCGCGCGGGCGGTCGTCGAACACCGCGTCGACGAAGGCCTTGTCGTCCATCATCAACACGCCGTTGGTCGGGCGCGGATTGCACTCGATGAGAACGAGTCCCCGCGCGGTGCGCATGAAGTCGAACGAGATCTGCCCCGTGTAGTCCAGCAGCTTCGCAATGCGACTCGCGATCGCGAGCGTCTCGGGTTCGTCGACCGACTCGAAGAAGATCCCGCCGGCGTGATCGATCATCTTCGGATGCACGTAGGCCGCGTGCGCGGTGATGTTCCCGCGATGGGCGACGCTGAAGCTGCACACGTCGTGTCCGTGGGCGAAGCGCTGGACGATCCACGGGCACTCGGGCGTCGGAACACAATCGTCGACCGAGATCGCACCCGCGAGCGGGCCGGTGTTGGTGAGAATGCCCATCCCGCCGCGCGTGTACGTGGGACGCGCGATGTACTCGTCGAACGACGCGATCGCGTCACGCAGCCCACACGGCCCGGTGACCACCCGCGTGTCGGGCACCGCGAGTTCCAGACTCCGGCACAGCTCGACGAACCGGTGCTTCGCATGCAGTCGCGCGAGCGTCTCGAAGGGCGGCGCGAAGACCTTCGTGATCGGTTCGAAGCGATCGATGTGGCGCGCGATGCGAAAGACTTCCTCGAACGACGGAATGATCAGATCGATGCGATGGGTTCGCACGATCGATTCGAGGTCGGCGATGAAGCCCAGGGTGTCGAACGTCGGCGACGCCGTCACGAGCTTCTTGTGCACGTAACGCGACGCACTGCCGGGTGCCGTGCGGAACGTGTCCGACGCGAACACCTGGTGCCCTTCGCGGCCGAGTTTGCGGATCTCGTCGAGCGCATGAGGCATTCGCGAACTGGTGACGAGCACGCGTCGGGCATCGGCGCGGCGTTGGCGAACTCGCGGCATTCGGGAGTACCTCGGGTGATTCGATGCGCGCTGGTGGCGCAACGTCGCCTCGACGAGAGCGGGCGCAGCGCGGGTGATCAATCACGACGTGGTTCGCTGATGCGTCGCGGTGTCCCCGCGCATGGGCCGCGCTTCGCGACCGGCATGGCTGCGTCGTGGCATCGGATCGGACGAGGTGCCGATGGGAGCGTTGCAATGGATCACGCGAAACAATCCCGCGAGCCGCACGGTGTCCCGCGTCCATCACGCGCTGCGCGACTACTCGACACCGTCGATCACCGACGACGCCGGGCGCCCGATCGTCGGAAGCATCGCATCCGTCGAACGCATGCGGATCGGGGGGACCGATCAATGGGTGAGCCTGCGCGGACGCGATGTGCGCAACCCGCTGCTGGTGTTCGTGTGCGGCGGCCCGTGCGCGTCGGAGATGGCGCTCGTGCGGCACTACAATCGCGGGCTCGAAGATCATTTCGTCGTCGCGATGTGGGATCACCGCGGCGCTGCGAAGTCGTTCGATGCGATCCACCGCGAGCCGCCGACGCTCGACCGGCATGTCGAAGATCTGCGTGAACTCGTCGAGCAACTGTCGCGACGATTCGAGTGCTCGCGCGTGTACGTCGTGGCGCACTCGTGGGGAAGCGTGCCGGGGCTCGAGTTCGCACGGCGGCACGGCGCGCTGCTGCACGCGTACGTCGGCATCGGGCAGATCGTGAACGTCGAGGAAGGACACCGCCTCGCGTACGAACGCTCGCTCGCCCTCGCGCACAGCACGGGCAACAAGCGCGCGGCGTGGGTGCTCGAGCAGATCGGGCCGCCGCCGTACCGCGGTCGGTGGGTGCGGATGATGAAGCACTGGACGTTGGTGCAAGCGGCGCTCGCGCAAGGCGCTGCGAAGAAGGTCGTTCGCGAGATGGCCGCGGTCTCGTGGCGTGCACCCGAGTATTCGTGGATCGACAAAGCGAACTTCGTGCGCGCGCTCACGATCGGTCTCGCAGAGACGCTGCCGTACACCGAAGGGCTCGACTTCGAAGCGAGCGCGCGGCGGTTCGAAACGCCGATGTACTTCGTGGCCGGACGGCACGACGTTCTCACGCCGCCCGATCTCGTCGAGCGCTACGTCGCCGGTCTCGAGGCGCCGTCGAAGCGAATCATCTGGTTCGAGCAGGCCGCGCACCTTCCGCCATACGAAGAGCCCGATCGGTTCGTGTCGACGATGGTCGACGAAGTGCTGCGCGAAACGATGTCGCGTGCCAGACGCACGTGAAATTCCCCTAAGGACGAGTTGCGCACTGACGACGCACGCACGCGCGTTGCAGTGATCTCCGGTGAGTCAGCTCGATACACAACACCACTCGCTCGCGTTGCCGCAGTCATGCGTTGCATGCGTGCGTCACCGGAGGTGATCCCATGGCTTCTGTTCGCTCTCTCGTTCTCACAGCGTTCTCGTGCGCGGCCCTCGCGGCACCGGTCATTGCGTCGGCGGATGCACAGCCCGCTGCACAGCCCGCCACCAGCCCGGCCGTTCAGCCGCAACCGAATGCAGCGTGCGATTGCGCCGCCAATTGTGCCCAGCAACAGCGCACCGCAGCGGCCGTTCGCCGCCATCATCGCCGTGCCGCGGCGCCGGCCACCGTGGCGACGATGCACATCGATTCACGCGTCTCGCGAAACGTCGCGGACGGGTGTCACTACACGGCAACCGCCACCGGTCAGTACCGCGGCGCGCTCTTGTCGAACGCGCCGGACGGGAAGATTCGCGATGTGCACGTAGCCGCGGACAATGCGCTGTCATGCAACGGACGGGTCGTGCGCCATCAGACGCATCGGTGGGACCTCGCGCAGACGACGCGGCGTGAATTGACCCAGGCGATGCACGATCGACTCGCGATCCAGGTGCCCGGCTCGTCGTGCTCGTTCGCGTCGACGTACGGATTCCAGGGCGGAAACCTCCAGGCTCGCAGCGCAGACTCGAGTTGCGCACGCGCCGAGGAGACGACCGCGTTGCAGAACTACCGCAACCCGGCCGCTACGAACGTGACACCGCGCGCAGTGGGTGGCGGGCCGACCGAGCCGACGTCGTTCGATGCGCGGGTCGGGACGCACTAGGGGAGGGAACCGACCTCACCCCCGCTGCCGCGCGCCCCTCTCC
>CBIHQZ010001012.1:0-3187 GCA_966212315.1 uncultured Myxococcales bacterium | reverse complement strand
GCTGAATTCACGCATGACGCGCAACGCGCGAGATCGACGCACGGGCTGCCCCTCATCGCCTCACCGGCTAGCGTGTCCGCTCGTGACGAGTGGCGCCGAAGCCACTATAAACCCCGCGCCGGAGCCTTCCCTACCCGCAGTCACCAGGAGCGAATTCGATGTCGAGCACTCAGGAGATCATTCAGCGCGCGAAGACCTACGGCTCGCACAATTACGCTCCGTTCGACCTGGTGATCGTCCGCGGTGAAGGCGCGCGCGTATGGGATCCGGAAGGGCGCGAGTATCTCGACCTGCTCGGCGGGTACTCGGCGTTGAACCACGGCCACAAGCATCCGCGCATCATGAAGGTCGCGCATGCGCAGCTCGACAAGGTGAGCGTCGTCGCGCGGTGCTTCTTGAACGAGCCGCTCGCCGAACTCTGCGAGTACCTCACGCGCATCAGCGGTCTCGATCGCGTGATGCCGATGAACTCGGGCGCGGAAGCGGTCGAGAGCGCGATCAAGGTTGTGCGCGCATGGGGCTATCGCGTGAAGGGCGTGCCCGCGGGCAAGGCGAACATCATCACGTGCGCCAACAACTTCCACGGCCGCACGACGACGGTGGTGAGCTTCTCGAGCGAGCCGGGTTATCGCGAGCAGTTCGCGCCGACGACGCCGGGATTCACGCAGATTCCGTACATGGACGCCGATGCGCTCGAGAAGGCGATCACGCCCGAGACGGTGGCGTTTCTCGCGGAGCCGATCCAGGGCGAGGGCGGCATCGTCGTTCCGCCGAAGGGATGGATGACGCGCGTTCGCGAGATCTGCACGAAGCACAACATCGCGCTCATCTGGGACGAAGTGCAGACCGGTCTCGGTCGCACGGGGAAGATGTTCTGCTGGGAGCACGAGAACGCGCGCCCCGACGTGATGACGCTCGGCAAGGCGCTCGGCGGCGGCGTGATGCCGGTGTCGGCGTGCGTGGGCAAGCGCGAGTTCATGGATGCGATTCATCCCGGTGAGCACGGCAGCACGTTCGGCGGCTCGCCGCTCGCGATGGCGATCGGCAAGGAGGCGCTGGCGGTGCTGGTCGACGAGAAACTCTCGGAGCGCGCGGCCGAACTCGGGCCGAAGGCGATGCAGCGGATTCGCGACGCGAACGTGCCCGGCATCCGTGACGTGCGCGGCATGGGCATGCTGATCGGGATCGAGCTCGATCCGTCGCTCGGCGGGGCGCACAAGCTGTGCGAGATGCTCATTCGCAACGGCGTGCTCACCAAGGAGACGCGCAAGCACGTGATGCGTCTCGCGCCCCCGCTGGTGATCAGCGAAGAAGATCTGATGAAGGGCGTGGACATCACGATTCGCACGATTCGCGAGATGGGCGAAGCGGCGAAGTCAGGGCAGAGCGCGGCGGTCTAGACCGGTCGATTGTCCAGCGAGCGGGTGGTGGCGGCAGGGACCGCGACCACCCGCTTCGTGTTTCGGCGAGCGAGAAGAAGAGCCGCGATCAGCGAGCAGCGAAGGCACGACCGAGCGCGTCGCTGTCGCTCGGGTCGATCGCTTCGGATGCGCCGACTGCAACAGCGGCATCGAAGAGGGCGCGGTTGCCGCCGAGCGCCACGATCCATGTCGACGGACCGAAGCTGCGAATCTCGCGGATCACTTCGAATGGATTGAGCAGCGAGAGCGCGAGATCGACGACGACCATCGCCGGGGATTCAGCGCCGATCGCGACGAGCGACGAGTACGCGCGCGGCGAGCCGCTGACCGACCAGCCTTCACTGACGAACGCTCGAATGCGTTGCGGCAGCGAATCGTTCTCGGTGACCACGGAGATCGCCGTCGCACGCTGTTCGCGCAGTTCTTCGGGCACCGCGCGGCCGCGGCTCTCGAGGTAATGACGCGCCGTCTCGACCGCGATGCGCGTGCCGCGACCGACCGTTCGGGAAGAAGGGATCTCGCCACGACGGATGGCCGACAGGACGGTCGACTTCGCGACGCCGGCGAAGCGAGCGAGTTCTTCTGCGCGCAGATATCGAGTGTTCATTGACGTTGTCCTCGAGGTTCGAAATCGAGCCGGGGATCGTTCGCAGCCACGTTGCTTACCAGGTGGAAAACCAGGCGGACGTTCGATCGGATTCAAGATATGCTGACTCGCGTCAGTCGTCGAGATGGATCGAGCGAGTGGTACCGGCGGCGCGCGATGGTCGTGCGTGTCGCGCGCTCGAGGTCCCGACAGAAAGCGAGCGAGTGCGGATGGATCTGGGCGATCGAGAGTTCACGAGCGAAGAAGTGGCGGAACTGTGCGGCGTGACGCGCGTGACGGTCGCCGATTGGATTGCGCGTGGACGCCTCGCCGTTCGCTGGACCTCCGGCGGACACCGACGCATTCCGCGCGAGTCGCTGTGCGGATTCATGAGCCAGCAGGGGTATGCCGTGCCGCGAATGGTGCAGACCGCACGCGCGTCGGTGATCGTGCTCGATCGCGACGCCGAGCGAGCGCGAGTGATCGCGGCGGCCTTCGCGCCGGCTGCGCAGTTCGACGTGGAAGTGTTCGCGCCCGGATCGGCGGCACTCGTCGCGATCGGATCGCGCCGTCCCGACGTCGTGGCGTTCTCGACGCGTGTGCCCGGTTTCGATGCACCGCAATTGATCGACGCGGTTCGTGAACACCCGGCGACGCGACAGGTTGCACTCATCGCGGTGATGCCGCGTGACGACGACGGTTCGACGTGGCGGCGTCTCGGGGTCGACATCGTCAGCTCGCTCGATCGACTCGGCGATCTGCGCGCGACCGCGATTCAGTGGCTCACCGAGAATCAGCGCCGCGTGAGCGACGAGACCGAGGACGCGGATCGTTCGGGCGTGCGCCCCGTTGCCGGCAAGGCGGCGATCCCGGCGCGCGCGCAATCGAGCGAATAGTCCGACCCGCGAACGTCGCTACGACGCGCGCTCTCCTGCCATCACCGCCAGAAACATCACACCCGTTCCGAACGGAGCACCGTACAAGCCACGTGCGCCCATTCGGAGCGCTGCGATCGCCGCGATGCGCACCGCGAATTCCTCGGAGCACGGAAGTTCCGCGCGGCGCAGCACGCTCATGCCGTGTTCACTCCGCGATGCATCGCGCACGCTCGCCACGGCGGCAGTCGCAGCGGCGGGGAGGGCGTCGTTCGCCCACCCCCACAACCAGCTCTCGGATTCGA
>CBIHQZ010001011.1:0-3188 GCA_966212315.1 uncultured Myxococcales bacterium | reverse complement strand
GAAACGCGGAAGTCACCGAGTGCGCGACGTCGCTTTCGACGGCGCCATCGGGTGAACACTCGGTGTTGCTACGGCACCCGGAATTCACCGGACTCGCACAGCGCTCCGCGCCCGCTACGAGCAGCGCGCGCGCACCGACCGCTTCGTACACGAGCGCGGCTTCTTCGTCGGTGTGCCGGTCGTACGGCACGTGCGGCGCTTCGATCGCGAGGTCACGTGTCGCGGTTGCAAACGGCACGATCAACCACCCGTGTCCCGGCAGGGCGGATTCGCCGGGCTCGAGCAGCCAGTGACACGTGTTGCTCGATGCGCTGTGAAGCGCGCGAACGGTGTACCCGATCGCTGCGCCTTCGCTCCGCGCGGTGGCTACGTCGCCGTGCGCGATTGCGCGCGCCATCCTCCGCGCAGCGTCGAACACGGAGGTCGGGAGCGGCGCATACGCGGGACCGTGCACGAGGTCGCGCACGAACGCGCGAACGGTCGGCACCTCCGTGACGGCTTCGTTTCCACACGGCCCGGCATCGACCGTCGCGACGGAATCGGCGAGATCGCTCGCGTCGGATTCCGCCACGTCGGCGCGTTCGAACTGCGCGTCGAACGCGTCGACATGGCTCGCGTCGATGCGATCGGGCGAACCGCAGCCGGCCGCGAGCGCTACGAGAACGGCGGTGCACGTGAATCGCACCGCGCGATGGTACCCGCTACGAATGGCGGATGCGCGGGTCGAGCGCGGCGTATCCGACGTCGCTCAACAGGTTGCCGAGCAAGATACCGAACGATCCGAAGATCACGGTGCCGACGATGACGGGCATGTCGTTCCCCGTGATGCTCTCGTTGGCGAGGCGGCCGAGTCCGGGCCACGCGAAGATCTGCTCGGTCACGATGGCGCCGGTGAACATCGATCCGAACGAGAGCCCGAGCGAGGTGACGACCGGTAGCAACGCATTGCGCAGCGCGTGCTTCACGACGATCACGTTCTCGGACACGCCTTTCGCGCGCGCGGTTCGGATGTAGTCGTTGAGCAGGATTTCGACGAGTTCGTTGCGTGCGAGTCGCGCATAAGCCGCGGTCGAAATCAGCGCGAGCGTGAATGCCGGCAGCACCGCGTGGCGGAGATGATCGACGAAGTCGACGCCGTAACCGCCGATCGGAAAGAGCCCGGCGTAGTACGCGAGCCCCATCAGGAGCAGCTTGCCGGAGAGAAACGTAGGCGTGCTCATCAGGACGAACGACGTGGTCATCACCGCGCTGTCGGTCGCCGTTCCGCGTCGCGCGGCGGCGATGACACCGAAACCCACACCGAGCGTGACCTCGAGCGTGATGGCGATGATCGCGAGTAGGAGCGTGCGCGGAAATCGTTGCGCGATCAGCTGGGCGACCGGGCGGCGATAGCGATAGCTCAGCCCGAGATCGCCGTGCGCGAGGTGCGCCATGTAGCGGCCGTACTGCACGTAGAGTGGCTTATCGAGGCCGTAGAAACGCCGCACGTGTTCGCGATCGCGTGCACTCGCGCGAGGCCCGACGATGGTCACGACCGGATCGCCGCCGACCTTCATCGTGGCGAAGAAGGTGATCGAACTGACGGCCCAGAGGATGAGCACCGCGCCGCCGATGCGACGCAGAAGGTATCGCGTCATCGCGCGCTCCATGGCATCGCGAACGACGCGAGCCCGGCCCACTGCGAACGCACTTCGCGCTCGCGCTGCGCGAAGCGTTGCCGCGGCAGATCGAGCCACACGTCGCGCAGTTCGTGTGCCCACACTGGACTCGCGACCAGGCCCTGGAGGTACGGCTGCCGCACTTGCGTCTTTACCGGGTAGTAGAGAAACGCCCACGGCGCATCGCGAAGGAGCAGGCGCTCGGCTTCTTGATACATGCCGATCCGGCGTGGTCGGTCGCCTTCGATCCGCGCGCGGTCGAGCAGCGCATCGAGCTGCGGGTTCGAATAGAACGACGCGTTTTGCGAGTTCTCGGGTTGGATGCTGCGCGAGTGGAACAGCGTGTCGATGAAGTTGGACGGGTCGGGGAAGTCCTGCGACCAGGCGCTCATCGAGAGGCCGACCGCGTGGCGCCGCTCGGTGTTCTCGAGGAACACCGCGAAGCTCGATTGATGCAGGCGGATGCGAATCCCGATGCGTCGCAAGTCGGCTTGCACGAGTTGCCCGTAGTACGCCGCGCCATCGCCTTCGGCGATCCACAGTTCCTGCTCGCCCGGCAGTCCGTCGGCATAGCCCGCGAGCGCCATCTCTTCGCGCGCGCGCTGCATGTCGAAGTGCTGTGCTCCCTCGACGTTCGGGTCGTAGCCCGGAAGGCCCGGTGGATAGAGCCCGCCGAGCGGACGAATGCGATTGTTGCGCGCGCGGCACATCCCTTCGCGGTCGATCGCGAACGTGACGGCGCGTCGCAAGTGCACGTTGTTCCACGGCGGCACTTCGACGTTCATCGCCACGCCGTACATGGCGACGTCGGGCGAGTCTTCGATGTAGGGCGCCCATGATGCTTGCTGATGCAGCCACACGTGATCAGCCGTGATGATCGAACCGACGTGCGCGTAGTCGATGTCACCGCGTTGGAAGCGCATGAACTGCAGATGCCGCGCGATGCCCGTCTCGAGCACGATGCGATCGAGATACGGATGGCCCGCGCGCCAGTAGTGCGGGTTGCGACGAAAGACGATGCGCGAGCCCATCTCCCAGCGTTCGACGTAGAACGGTCCGGTTCCGACGGGCTCTTGTGCGAACCGATCGCGGCCCTCGGCGCGCACCGCTTCCATCGGCACCGGCGCGGCGAACGGCAGCGCCATCGCGTTGAGGAACGTCTGATCGGGCTGCGTCAGTCGGAACTGGATCGTGAGCGGAT
Source organism: uncultured Myxococcales bacterium (assembly GCA_966212315.1). Taxonomy (GTDB): domain Bacteria; phylum Myxococcota_A; class Polyangia; order Polyangiales; genus CBIHQZ01. The sequence continues at coordinate 329 of CBIHQZ010001011.1, read as the reverse complement.
CGAGCACCGCGATCCCGCGGACGTGCGGCACAGCGTGGGACTGGAACTCGTCGAAGCCGTCGAGCAGGTGATAGAAGCTCGTGCCCGGGCTCGGGATCGCGCGTGGATCGAGCATGCGCTCGAAGCTCTGTCGCACGTCGTCCGCGGTCATCACGCGACCATTGTGGAATCGCACACCGGACCGGAGGTGGAACGTGAACAGCCGGCCGTCCTCGGCGATCTCCCAGCGCTCCGCGAGCGACGGCGCGATGTCGCCGGTGCCGGGCGCGTAGTCGACGAGCGTGTCGAAGACGAAGTGGACGCCGGCGCCCGAGATCTCGTCGTAGGCA
>CBIHQZ010001010.1:0-3189 GCA_966212315.1 uncultured Myxococcales bacterium | reverse complement strand
GCGGATCGAGTAGGTGTCCTGGAAGTTGCGCGCGATCGAAGTCGGACCGACGTCGTAGATGCCGACGCCGCGCGTGTTCGCGATCTGAATGCCATGCGGCTGCGCGTCGTCGCGCACGGGGGTGAGGGCGATGCGATCGTGGATCGACCACCCTTCGTACACGAACGCGAGTTCGACATGCGTGCTCGGATCGGGACGCACTTCGACGCCGGCGCGAATGATCGGCGCCATCGTGAACTGCACGCTCGCGCGGTTCCCGTTCACCGTTGCGCCGTCGTAGAACGATGCGCTCGGAAGCCGTACTTGCAGCGTGGCCGGCGCGTCGACCCAGAACGGAAGCTGCCCCGAGATGCCGAGCGCGACGTAGCGACTCGGCACCCATCGCACGCCGAGATTCGCCGACGGCGCGAAGATCGGCCCGGCCTGCACTTGCGCGCTCGCGTCCCACTCGGGGTCTTCGGGCTGACAGGTGATCGTCGCGGGGCAGCCCGAGAGAACCATGCGCGACGCGAACGACCCCACCAGCGCCTGGATGCCGAGGCCGATCGAGAAGTCCGAGCGCGGTTTGTAAGCAGCCCACAATCCGCCGATCGCGAGGATCGAGCCTTCGAGCGAGACCACCGAGTAGCGCTGCGGTGCGGTCTGCGTCTCGGGATACGAAGTGATCACCGCGTTCGGCGCGAAGAGACCGGCGGCGAACATCCAGTCGCGCAAGCCGAAGTTGTGGTTCACGACGAGCGTCGGAATCACCAGCGGCGCGGGGCGCGCGTGAACGGGATCGAGCATCTGCCCGCCGGTCTCGCGCGTGTAGTTCTGGTCGTAGGCGAGATACGTGACGTCGAGAAGGAAGCCGTTCTCGGCGAACGCGAGACCGGCCGGGTTGTACCAGATCGCGTGCTGGTCATCGGCGCCGGCGACGAACGCACCGGCGCGGCCCATTGCACGGACGCCGCGATCGGTGACGTAGAAGCCTCCCGCGTTCGCATCGCGCGAAGCAGCGAGCGATGCGAGCGCGACGCCGAGTGACGTGGCGAGCAGGGTGCGGTGCATCGAGCGCCTCACTCAGAACCTCCGGTGCTGGACGATGTAATAGAACTGTTCGAGGCCGCGCGTCTGATCCGAGAAGAACTGCGAGGTCTGCTCGAAGACGCTGCGCACGTCGGCCGCATCGAGTGGCCCGCCGCGACCGGGCACCGTGCGGTGCGTTTCCGCGATCGCGTCGCCCATTACCACCAGCGGTTCGTCGGCGAGCAACGGCATCGCCGGGCGCGCGACGAGGTTCGTGAGAATCGCGTCGAGCGTGTGCGGGGTGTCGTAGTCACGCGTGCGATCGAGCATGCGCAACACGGTCGGGACGAGTTCTTCCCGCACCGTGCCCGTCCCCGACGAGACGCGTCGCTGGAACGCGGGGGCGAGCACGTGGAGGATCGGATCGAGGTCGCTGTCGTCGCGAAGCACCTGGAGCGAGTCGGTCAGCGCGATCATCGTCGACGCGAACGAGTTGTCCGCAGTCGGGTTCGAATCGTCGAGCAGGTACGTGAGAAGCCCGCCCACCGCAGCGCGGCCTCGCATGTCGTTGTAGGCATCGACGAAGAAGTCGACGCTCGTGCCGAACGCGGGGCCGTGCACAGTCTCCGCGAAGCGACCGGACAGGCTGCGGGACCATGCGTCGAAGTCGCCGACGTCGCGGTGCGCTTGCATCCGATCGCGCAGCCAGTCGACGAGCAATCCGGTGACCACCGGGATGCGCCGATTGTGGAACTGCGCGTTCGAGCTGCCCGCGTTGTCGACCGAGAGGAACGTGTCGACCAGTCGGGACCGCGCGAAACGCCAGTCATCGGCTTCGCCCGTGTGCGTCGCGAACGAGACATCCATCGTGTTGAACGCGTCGGCGAAGAGATAATAGAGGTTCGGCGATGCGACCGGCGTGGTGCCGTCCGAACGCACCGTGCTGGTGCGACCGTCGCGGTAGGCGAGGTTCGTGATCGCGTTCGGATCGAGAATCGCGCGACCGAGATTCGCCATCGCTTGCAGACCGGTCTCGCCGCCGCCCGCGTTGATCGTCGGAAGAAGCTGCGTGAGCGCCGCGGTCGCAGGGAGCAGATCGCCGCCGAACGCATCGACGAGGATCCCTTCGTAACGACGCGCGCCGTCCATCGTGTTGTAGAACGCGCCGCTCGGATTGCTGCTCTGGTACTGACCCGCTTGTTCGGTGGGGTAGTGCTTGTGGAGCGCGGAGAGCAGTGCGACGAGCAGGTGCTCGGACTGGTGGTTCACGAACGCCATCACGAGCGGACGGATGTTCGCGTAGAGCTGATAGGTCTCGAGCGCGAACAGCGTGCCCGGATGCACGGTGCGCACGTCGCGTCCGTCGCGGGTCTGCACCGGGTCGAGCAGGTCGCGCGTGAACGCGGTGCGCAGGTTGTCGGGTTGGAACACCAGGCGATTGACGGCCTGCGGCGTGGGCGAGGTGTCGAAGCCCGTGATGCCCGACTGCCCCTGGATGAGCGAGTCCATCGTTCCCGAGAAGCCCGGGATGCTCGAGACCCAGCCGAGCAGACCGCTCGCCATGAGATTGATGCGACCGGTGCCCGCGATGGTCTGCAGGTAGAACACCGCGGCGTCGGGGATGCGGATCAATTCGCAGCGCTGATACGAACCCCCTCCGATCGGATAGTGCACCGTGACCGGACCGACGACGGCGGTGACGCGCGCGCCGTTCTTGTTGCACAGCTCGACCCCGTCGAGATCGTAGATGAGGTGCAGGAAGCGCTGGAACACGCTGCGGTTGTCCGCGGGGCCGACATTCATCGCACCGGTCGTGGTGTTGAACTGCACGTCCTGCGTGTCGGGGCCGGCGTGATTGGCGGCCATCGAGAACGTTCGCGACGAGAGCGAGTCGTTCTGCGCGCTGGCGGTCCACGTCGGCTGGATGCGATCGCGATTGCGCGCGTACGCGGCGAACGCGTTGCCGAGGCGCGCGGTGGCGGGATCCTGCGTGGCGGTGATGACGTCTTCGAGCAGCCCGGGGACCTGCGAGATCTGGCGCGCGACGTCGATGATGTCGTCCCAGATGTTCGAGGTCGGATCGATGCGCGCTTCGGGATGCATGTTCGCCGAGTCGTTGATGGCGAACATCGCGCCGAGTGCGCGCGCCATCACGCTCTCGTGCTGGGTCATCAGCGTGTG
>CBIHQZ010001009.1:0-3194 GCA_966212315.1 uncultured Myxococcales bacterium | reverse complement strand
CATACTCGGGATCGAGCGCTACCGCGCGTGTCGCCGTCGCGATCGCATCGGCGGGTGCGTTGTCGATGAACGAAACACGCGCCAGTTCGAGTTGCGTGGACGCGTTGTCCGGATCGAGTTCCACAGCGTCCGTTGCGTGCGCGATTGCGTCCGCGCCATCGCCACCTTCCATGCACACGCGAACGAGCGCCAATCGCGCGCCCATCTGCGAGGCATCGCGCGCGATCGACGCCTCCAGCGCTCGCCGTGCCTCGGCCCAGTCACCAAGTGATGCACGACCGATCCCTTCGTCACGCAACACCCGCGCATCACCCGGCGCGATTCCGACCGCACGCGAGAACGCCTCGCGTGCATCCTGCGCGCGACCGAGGGCGACGCTCACCGCAGCGAGGTTCATCCAGCCGTCGACCGATTCGGGCTCGGCTCCGAGCACCGCCCGATACGCCTCGAGCGCGTGCTCGAACGCACCGTGCCGGTGCAGTCGAAGCGCATTCGCCAGCGCGGTCGACGTGGGTTGGCTCGCATCGCCACCGTACCGGGTGGGCCGCTTCTTCGCGCCGCCCGCATTCGTCCGGCGCGGTGGACGTCTCTCGTCGGTCATCGCATCTGAATCGAGTGGCTCACGCGCGCCGACGACGGCGCATCGCGACGGTGCCGAGGGCGAGGCACGCAAGCGCGCCGATTCCACGACTCGATTCGATCGGCACGCTGTGACAACCGCATCCGCCGCCCGCCGTCGGTGTCGTTCCGCCGTCGAGCACGTCGCCCGCCGCAACATCTGCTGCGGCATCGGTGCCCGCATCGACGGGGATCGGGTCACCGGTCGCGGCCATCCAGATGTGTCCCGTGATCACACGCGGGATACCGCCGCCGATGAGTTCGCAGCGCCAGCGATCGTCGTTCGTGCCGGGGGGCGCATCGACCTCGAGCGTCGTCGTGAAGGCTTCGCTCGTGACCGGGATCGACGGCTGCGTCATCCCGTTGCGCACGAAACGCAATGACATTCCATTGGCACCGGTGACAATCGCTTGGAGCGTCGCGTGCCGGCTGCGCACGGTGTCGCCAAGGAGCGCAGCGCCCGCGGTGAGTTCGATCATCGGGTCCGACGCGCCCTGAAGCTTCACGACGGTACGACCCGCCGCCACCGCCGCCACGATCGCAGCCGCGCTCAATTCGGTCGCGTACACCATCGTCGTCGGGCCGCCGACCGGGCTGTCGAACATCCCGGTTCCGACACCCGCGGAGTGATCGTCGCTGCCGCCGATGGGCGCGACGTGATGCCCTTCGGCCAGGTAACCCTCCCAGAACGCAATCGCGCGGCGATAGAAGATCGGTCCGGTCCGCGAGTACTGGCCGTTCTGGATCTCGATCGCATTCACGCGTTCGTGCGGCACCGCGAGCTGCCACGAACAACCGATGCATTGATCGCCGAGGTCGAGCACCGGATGATTGATCGCGAAGACGCCGTGCTGCGCGGCGATCGCATCGAGCGCCGGTCCGATGGTCGCCCCGGGGTCGGTCCCCGCCGTGAAGTCCACCCACTGCGTGATGCCGATCGCGTTGGCGTGTCCGGCGTAGGTCGTGAACTCCGAACCGGGGAGGAAGAGCAGATCGGGGTGCCGTGATTGCGCGTCGCCGACGAAGTCGAGTTGCGTGACGACGTTGTGATCCGACAGTTCCACGAAATCGAGTCCCTGCGTCCGCGCGAACGTGGCGATGGTGTCGAGGGTAGGCTCCGCGTCGCCGCTCTCGCGATCGTGCACGTGAAAGTCTCCCGCGTACCAACGCGGGCCTGTCGAGAGCGCGGGCGCATCAGCGTACGGGCGGCGCTCCGGTTGCGGTGCGAGCGTGGCCGTCGTGCGGAACGTGATCTCCACGTGGTAGCGCGCCGGGCGTTCGAGAATCTTCGCTTGCCCGATCATGACCGACCACTCGCCGGCGGGAATCGCGCCGGGCACATAGCTTCGCGAGGCCGCGTCGACGCCGACCACCGCGTCCTCGGTGTTGCCGCCGCCCCACCCGCGGAACCGCGTCGGGTCGCGAAGCCCCCAGTCGAGGATGTTCATCGCGGACATGTCGTCGTGATGCACCGCGATCTCGACGGTGCCCGCAGGGACCGTGAACGGTATCGTGAAGTAGCGAGGCGTCCCGTCGGCGATGGTGCCGTCGAGTACGATCGTCTGCGCATCCGCGCGAACGGAAGCGATCGGCGCCGCGAGGCAGGCCGCGAGCAGTGCGATTCGAAACGGAGTGCGCATCGCCGAAGGGTAATCGACTCGCGCGTGCCGGACGACCCCGCGGTTCCGTGTCGACCCGCGACGCGTTACCGTCGCGCGCATGCATCCGAACGCCGCGCTGATCGATCGTTTTTACACCGCCATGAACCGCCACGACGGCGACGCGATGGCTGCTTGTTACGCGCCCGACGTGGTGTTCTCGGACGCCGCATTCGGCGAACTCCGCGGCGCGCGGGCGGGCAACATGTGGCGGATGCTCTGCGGGCGAAGCAAGGATCTTCGCGTCGAGCACCGGGTACTCTCTGCCGACGACACGCGCGGGAGCGCGCATTGGGATGCGTTCTACTCGTTCGGTCCGGCGGGCCGGCGCGTTCACAACTCGATCGACGCGACGTTCGTGTTTCGCGATGGGCTCATCGTCGAGCACCGCGACGTGTTCGACTTCTGGCGCTGGTCGCGGCAGGCAATCGGGCCGATGGGCCTCGTGCTCGGATGGTCGCCGATCGTGAAGAACGCGGTGCGCAAGCAGGCTCTCGCGGGACTCGACGCGTTCGAGAAGAGCCCGCGCTGACTCGCTGGCTAGAGCGCGAGGCCGACGCGTGCGCTCAGCTCGCCGAACCCGCCCACGCCGCCGTGCGGGCCGCGCGCGTGATTCTCGTCGAGCGTCGCGTTGCCTGCGCCGGTGTGCTGGTTCGGAAAGAAGTACTGCGCGTAGTCGAGCGAGAAGCGCACGTGGCGCGTCCACCAGAGGTTCACGCCGAACTCCGCGGCGTACGCGACGTACGAGCCATCGGCGATGCCCGACGCGATCCCCCCGCGCGATGCGCTCGCGTAGTGCGCATCGATCGCGTCGAAGCGAGCGACGATCTGCAGACCGAGCGGTGGCAATTGCGGATCGCGCTGATCGAGTCGCAACGCGGGCGGGTTCTGGTAACCCGGGCGGCCGTTGATCCCGGT
>CBIHQZ010001008.1:0-3195 GCA_966212315.1 uncultured Myxococcales bacterium | reverse complement strand
GTCTTTCAAGCCGCGCAGGTGCTCGATCGAGACGTGTTCGTCGCGCGCGATGTCATCGTAGTGCGCGTCGACCGGCACCACCGCGGCTACCTTCTTCATCGCGCCGCGCGGACTGATCACGCGAAGGGACCCGTAGCGCTGCTTGAAGATCGACGCGTCCTGCCGATGGAACGAGTTCGGAACGATCATCGATTCGAGATTTCCGAATGCCTCGACCGCCTTCATCTCGTTCTCGTCGAGTGCGATTGCATTGTGGATCACGACGTCGCCGCTCGACTTGCGCGCGAGCGTCATCACGCGGCGCGTGCGCCCGTCGGGCATCGTGCCGCCGACCGTCCAGAGGTTCTCGGTGAGCTTCTCGATCGGACCGTGCGGCAGCACCGTCCACGTGTGAAACGCCTTCGCCATCCATCGATGGTATCGGCCACTGCAGTGATGACCTACGCCAATCGCGACTTTGCGGGGCTTCGCGAACGTGCGACGACAACCTCCATCCCGGAGGTCTTCGAATGGCAACGACGACGGCATATCTCGGTACCGGACTGCTCGGAACGGGCTTCGTTCGGGCTGCGATCACTCGTGGCGAGAAGGTGCGCGTGTGGAATCGCACGCTCGCGAAGGCACAGCCGCTCGCAGGCGAAGGCGCGGTCGTGTGCGAGCGCGCGGATGAAGCGGTGCGCGGCGCCCAACGCGTGCATCTCGTCGTGTCGGACGACAGCGCGGTCGAAGCGATCCTGAGTTCGATCATCCCGGCGCTGAGCGAGCGCGCAGTGATTCTCGATCACTCGACCACGCTTCCGCGCACGACCGCCGAACGCGTGGCGCGTCTCGCGCAGCGCGGCGTGCGTTTCCTCCACGCGCCGGTGTTCATGTCGCCCGAAGCCGCGCGCACCGCGAAAGGAATGATGCTCGTGGCCGGCCCCGAAGCGGTGTTCCGCAGCGTGGAGAGCGACCTCGCGAAAGCGACGGGCGACGTCTGGTACATGGGCGAGCAGGGCGATCGTGCCGCGACGTTCAAGCTCCTGGGGAACTCGATGATCATCACGCTCGCCGCCGGGCTCGCGGACATGTTCACGGTCGCCAAGGGTGCGGGCGTCGAGCCGGTCGACGCGCTCGCGCTCTTCTCGCGCTTCAAGATCGCGGGCGCGATCGACGTACGGGGCGCGCGCATGGCACGCGGCGAATACGACGCGACGTTCGAGACGACGATGGCGCGCAAGGACGTGCGCTTGATGCTCGAGACCGCCGGTGACGCACCACTCGCGGTGCTTCCCAGCATCGCCGCGCGGATGGATCAACTCATCGCTGCGGGCCACGGACAAGACGACGTCGGCGTGATGGCGCTCGGCACGATTCCGCGAAAGGTCTGAGCCGTGTGACGGCGCTCGCTCGCGAGCACTCGGCCGCGTGAACCTGTATAACCGCGGCGATGTCGCGTTCTCCTTCGTTCCACCTCGTCAAATCATTCATGGCGCTTCTCGCGACGCTCGTCGTTCTCGGCGTGACGTCGACCGCAGCGGCGCAGGACTCGACCGCGTGCGACAGCTGCGCGAGCTGCACGACCGCACTCGCCGCGCCACGTGCGCGCGCGCACATCGAGAGCGATCTCGAGATCACCGGCGGTGGCGCGTGCGTGGTCATCGCGGGCGCGAACGCGCAGTTCGACGGGCGCAATCACATCATCCGCGGCACCGCTTCGACGAACATCGCAGTGCAGGTGAACGGTGCGAGCGTTCTCGTGCGCAACGTGCACGCCGTCGGGCCGGGGGTCGGCATCGAGGTGAATCATGCTGCGCGCACGACCGTGTTCCGCGCGGTTCTCGAGACCCGCGACACCGGCATTCGCGTCACCGCGGCCGACTCGCTTCGCGTCGTGCGTGCACAGATTCGCAATGCGCGGGTCGGACTCGCGTTCGGTCAGCCCACCGGCTCGACCTGCGCCGCGGCCCCTCTCGCGAGTGCGGGCGCAGTGGTCACTCGCAGCGTGTTCGAGCGCAACGCCACCGCCATCGCTGCGTGCGATGCCGCGCCCGTGCTCACCGACAATCTCGTGGTGAACAATCAGTACGGCGTGATTCTCGGCGAACCGTCGCGCGGAACCGCCGCGGGGCCCGGTGCCGATGCGCCGTTCGATCCGTGTCTCTGCGCTCCTTCGCTCGATCATGTCGTCGCGACGACGACTGTTCTCTACAGCTCCGGCTGCGGCGGCTGCCAGGTGCACGAAGGGTGGCTCCCCGATCTGCGTCGCAGCGGGCACGACATCCGCGCGCGAGAGACAGGTCTCGAACACCTCGCGGAAGGACAGCGCTTCGATGACTTCGTCGCGCAGTGCGTGCCCGAGATCAGCGACTCGCTCGGCATTCCCGGATGTGTTCCGAACTACGCGTGCCAGGCGAGCGACACGGTTTTCAAGCTGCGCGAAGGAACCGATCAACTGCGATTCGAAGCGCGACTCGATTCATCCGAAGACGTGGCGCACTTCGCCGAGACCTGCGCGGCGTTCGCGCGACAGCACTATCGCAGCGGCGGTGGAGGCTCGTGCGTGCGTCATGCGTTGCGAGGCAACATCGTGTGCTCGAACCGCGCAGGCGACATCGTCGCGGCAGCCGGGGCTCGTCGCTACGGCGGCGCCGGGAACAGCTGCGGCAACGCGGGCGGATGGGCCGACGAGGGTGCGGCCGGATGCGCGCAACCGTGTCCGAGCACGCTTCCTACGACCGCAGATGCACCGTCGCCCAGCGGCGAGAACCAGGCAGCGCAGGCCCACGTCGCGCCGGCACCGGCACCGGAACCCGCGGTCGCGCCGGCACCCGCGCCTGCACCGAATCCAACGCCCGTTGCGGCCGCACCGAGTGCCAACGCTCGGCAGGCCGCGCCGAGCGATGGCGCCACGCCCGCATCCGCGCCGCGCGATGAAGGGCTTACCGGCGGAAAGATGGCGCTGATGATCGCCTGTCTCGTCGGCATTGCCGGGCTTGTGTTCTTCGCCTTGCGAAAGCCCGGGTGAGCGCACCTCGCGGGCGTCGTTGATCGCGGCGCATCGTCTGCGAGACGATCGCCGCATGGACCTCGATCGCATGCTCGAGAAGTGTCGTCGTGATCAATGGCGCGCGGACGATCTCGACTGGTCGAGAAAGCCGCGCGAGCTTTCGCGCGACGCCGAGATCGCGGTCGTTCAGTTGTTCACCAACATGG
>CBIHQZ010001007.1:0-3200 GCA_966212315.1 uncultured Myxococcales bacterium | reverse complement strand
GCGGGTCGTAGTCCGCGGTGTGCGGTGCACCGCGGAGCGAATGCTTCCGAACTAGCGAACCCGCACAACGAACGCACCCGCACGAGAGAACGCTCTCGTAGCTCGCACGAAGCCGTACCGCACACGACGACCCCAAACGCCCCCGGCCCGCCGAGCCCCTCTTCGGACGACACTCCTGAGTCTTCGATGCGAAGTGTCGTTCGGGGAGGGGCGCGCGGCAGCGCGGGAGGGGTCTACGTAACGCCGCGGCAGCGCGGGAGGGGTCTACGTAAACAGGCCTAACGCCGCGCTTCGGCCGGCACCACCGTGGATCGCGGGTCGAAACGGATCGGCACCGGTTCGGCGCGCCAGATCTCCTTCGCGTACTCGCGGATGGTGCGATCCGACGAGAACTTCCCCATGTGCGCGATGTTGACGAGTGCCTTGCGATGCCACGACTCGGGCTTGGTGTAGTCCTCGCTCACGTGGCGCTGGCAATCGACGTACGACTGGTAATCCGCGAGGAGCATGTATTCGTCGCCGCCGCGCACGAGCGAATCGATCAGCGGGCGGAACAGCTTCTTGTCCTCGGGCTCGAAAAATCCAGACGCGATCAAATCGAGCACTTCGCGCAGACCGTGGTTCTCTTCGTAGATCTTTCCCGGGTCGTAACCGTTCTTCTTCGCGGCGATCACCTCGTCGGCGGTGAGTCCGAACAGATAGAAGTTCTCGGCGCCGACCACTTCGCGAATCTCGATGTTCGCGCCGTCGAGCGTGCCGATCGTGAGCGCACCGTTCATCGAGAACTTCATGTTGCCGGTGCCCGATGCCTCTTTGCCGGCGGTGGAAATCTGCTCCGATAGATCCGAGGCCGGGAAGATCCGCTCGGCCAGTGAAACGCGGTAGTTCGCAAGGAACACCACCTTCAGCTTTCCGTTCATGTCCGGATCGGCGTTCACCACGTCGCCGATCGAGTTGATCAGCTTGATGATCAGCTTCGCGATCTTGTAGCCCGGGGCAGCCTTGGCGCCGAAGATGAACGTGCGCGGCACGATGAGCGAGCGCGGATCGCGCTTGGCATCGAGATACAACCGCACGATGTGCAGCGCATTGAGCAGCTGCCGCTTGTACTCGTGAAGTCGTTTGATCTGCACATCGAAAAGCGAGTCAGGGTCGACGATGATCTTGTTCTTGTCGGCGATGACCTTCTGTAGATCGACCTTGTTGGCGCGTTTGATCTCCCCGAGTTTGCGAATGAAGTCCCGATTGCCCTCGAGGTGCGCCAGCCGCTCGAGCTGCTCGAGGTGACTGGTCCAGTCGGGACCGATGGCTTCGGTAATCGCGCCGGCAAGGCGCGGATTGCATTGCAGCAGCCAGCGCCGCGGCGTCACGCCGTTGGTCTTGTTGCTGAACTTCTCGGGCGAGAACTCCGCGAAGTCGCGCAGGACGTCACGCTTCAGCAGTTCGGTGTGAAGCGCCGCAACGCCGTTGACCGCGTGCGACCCGACGACCGCGAGATGTGCCATGCGCACCCGCTTCTCCGCGCCCTCTTCGATGATGGAGAGCCGCGAGAGTTTTTCGCCATCGTGCGGATACTTGATGGAAACCTGGCGGAGAAAGCGACGATTGATCTCGTAGATGATCTGCAGATGTCGCGGCAGGAGCTTCTCGAAGATCGCCACCGGCCAGCGCTCGAGCGCCTCGGGAAGGAGCGTGTGATTCGTGTAGCCGAAGGTCGCCGTCGTGATCTCCCAGGCCTTGTCCCAGGCCACGTGGTTCTCGTCGATCAGTACTCGCATGAGTTCGGCGATGGCGATGGCCGGATGCGTGTCGTTCAGCTGCACCGCGTTGCGCTCGCCGAATGAATCGAACCCACGGTGCTTCTTCTTGTGGCGACGAACGATGTCGGCAATCGCACAGGCTACGAAGAAGTATTGCTGCTTCAATCGCAGTTCACGCCCGGCCTGGTTCTGATCGTTCGGGTAGAGCACCTTCGAGATGACTTCCGACGCGGTCTTGTCTTCGACCGCGCGCACGTAGTCGCCGTCGTTGAAGAGCCCGAAGTCGAATTCGTTGCTCGAGCGCGCCTGCCAGAGTCGCAGGGTGTTGACCGTGTTGTTGCCGAAGCCGGCGATGGGTGTGTCGTACGGAACGCCGAGCACGTGCTGCGTGTCGACCCAACGCACCACGAAGTTGCCGTGATCGTCGACGCTGTTGATGCAGCGTCCGCCGAAGCTCACTTCGACGCTGTGCTCGGGGCGGATGATCTCCCAGGGATTGCCGAACTTGAGCCATTCGTCCGGGTGTTCCAGCTGGAAGCCCTTGCGGATCTCCTGATCGAAGATCCCGAACTCGTAACGGATGCCGTAGCCGTACCCCGCGAGTCCGAGGGTCGCCATCGAGTCGAGGAAGCACGCCGCGAGTCGCCCGAGGCCGCCGTTGCCGAGGCCCGCGTCGGGTTCCTGCTCCAGCACGTCGGCGAGGTCGACGCCGAGTTCGCGCAAGACGGTCTTCACGTCGTCGTAGATCCCGATCGCGATGAGATTGTTCGCGAGCGCACGACCGAGGAGGAACTCGGCGGAGAGGTAGTAGATGCGTTTCGCGTCGCGTGCGTAGTACTCGGCCTGCGTCTGCGCCCAGCGATGAACGAGGCGATCGCGCACCGTCAGCGCCAGCGCGCGGAACATGTCGTGCGTCGTCGACTCGCCGAGAAGCTTCGACTGGCTGTAGAGCAAGTGGTCGAGCAGTGCGCGGCGGATCACCACCGGGGACATGCCGGTGCGGTCGTCTTCGACTTCGACGTTGCGATTGTGCGATCCGGGGCCCGCTGAACTTTCGAGAACGCTCATGCGCGGTAGGGTCGCGGATTCCCCGTGCGCAATCAACGCGGAGCGGCGCGGGCCGGGGCTGCGCGATGCGCTCTGCCTGGGTTGATTCACCGCATGCGCAACGAGAATCAGCTCGTTGCGTCGGCTTGCCGGACGCGCCCCGGAAGCGCGAGCGCGACGGAGCCCGTTCCGAGATTCCGCACGTTCCACAGCCGTTCGCCGCTCGTGAGCGCGAAGCAGTCGAGTGCGCCGCCCTTCGCGACCACCACGCGATCGGCATCGACGAGCATCGTCGCGCGCCCGTGTAGACCGCTGGTGGCGGCCTTCCAGCGCAGCGTCCCCGAGGCGTATTCCAAGCAGAAAATCGACCCCGAAGCAGGGCACGCGAGGACG
>CBIHQZ010001006.1:0-3201 GCA_966212315.1 uncultured Myxococcales bacterium | reverse complement strand
GATCGATGCGGAGCAACCGCTCGGTCAGTGCGTTGTCGCGAGGCCAGCGCGCCGGGCTCACGACGACAGACTCCATTGCGCCGCTTCGATGCGTGCGCCCGACTCGAAGCCCGCATCGCGCGCGATCACATCGGCGATCCGCTTCGCCACCGCTTCGGGACGCGCGAGCGAAGCGCGGTCCGCATCGGGCATCGCGTCCGCGTGCATCTGCGTGTCCATCTCGCCCGGATCGATCGAGACGAAGCGCACCTTCGCATCGGCGAGTTCGGCCGCCCACGTGCGCCCGAGATGATCGAGCGCGGCCTTCGACACGCCGTACGCGCCCCAGTTCGGATACCCGTTCACGGCGGCGTCCGACGACACGTGCACCACCAGTCCGCCGCCGCGGAGCACCATCGAGCCCGCGATCACCTTCGTCATGCGAAACGGTCCGATCAGATTCGTCTGCAACACCTGCTCGAAGTCTTCGCACGTCGTGTCGAGCAGACTCGGCATCGGCACGGGGCCGAGCGTGCTCGCGTTGTGAACCAGCACGTCGATCGCGCCGACCAGCGCCGTCGCTGCGCCGGTGATCCGATGGATCTCGTCCTTCGCGCCCACATCGCCGGGCACCGCGAACACGTCCCCTCCCTTCGCGCGGATCGCCTCGACTGCATCGCGCAAGGCACCCTCCCCGCGCGCCACCATCACCACCCGCATCCCGCGCGCTGCCAGTTCTTCCGACAAGGCGCGCCCGAGCCCGCGGCTCGCGCCCGTCACCAACACCGACCGTGTGTCCTTCGCCATCGCTGCCTCCACGTTCGACAGCATGGATCCGCACCGACAAGTTGTTGGCACGGCTGCCAATCCATTGGCAGCGCGTTAATCTCTCGTCATGCCCTCCCCCAATGCCGATCTGGCGGCGCGCCTCGCGGCGAACATCAAGCACCTTCGAACGACGCGGAATCTCACGCAGCAGCAGATGTCGAAGCTCTCGGAACTGCCGCGCGCGACGTGGGCGAATCTCGAGTCGGGCGTCGCGAACCCGACGCTGGCGGTGATGCTCAAGGTCGCGGCCGCGCTGCAGGTGTCGCTGGAAGAGCTGATCTCGGCGCCGCGTGCGAACGGACGACTCTATCGTCGCGACGAGTTGCGCTCGGCCGCGCGCGGGCAGGCGCTGATCCGCAAGCTTCTTCCCGACAAGGTGCCGGGCATGGAGATCGATCGCATGGAGATCGCGGCGGGCGGACGAATGATCGGCGTGCCGCACACGCCGGGGACGCGCGAGTACCTCACCTGCGAGTCGGGCGAGATCGTGCTGCACGTCGCGGGTGAGCGATGGAAGCTCGAAGCAGGCGACGTGGTGGTGTTCCGCGGCGATCAGCGGCACTCGTACGAGAACCCGGGGAAGAAGAGCGCGGTCGGGTATGCGGTGGTGATGCTGGCGCCGTTGGAGTGACGCGCTCCCCTCTTCCGCCCGCCCCCCGCATCGCGATCCTATCCCCTATTGCCGCGCTCCTCGCAGGCACGTGACACTGACCGAATGAACAACTTACTGCGCCGGACGTCCTGGCACTTCCGCCGCGCACTTACGCGCCTCCTGCTCGCGTCGTTCATCACCCTCGCCGCCTGCGCGTCATCGCCGATCGATCACACCGACGCCGCCGCCGACGCCATCGGCGACACGACCTTCGACGCAACTCAGTGCCCCGCATCGAACGAGGCTGCCGGAACGCGCTGCTACATGGAGGCCGAGTGCCGATACGGCTACGCGTCCCCCGCGTGCGGAGGCTCGACGCTCACGTGCACGCTCAACCGCTGGGTCGAGTCGCGCACGGACCCGACGACCGCGTGCTTCTCCGACGGAGGCACACCCGGTGAGTTTCCATGCGGCGACAGCGTGTGCGCGGGCGATCAGTTTTGCATTCACCCATGCAGCGGTGTCGATGCCGGCCCCGACTCCGGCGTCGCCGCGCCGCCGCCGTTCTGCGGTGCGCCGACACAGTGCGTGATCGATCGCGGTCACGTCGAATCGAACGGGCGCGACTGGGTCTGCGAGGGGTGTTCCTAGCGCTTCGACGGCCTCGCTCACTCGTTCGCAACCAAACACGCGGCGCTCGCGCGGTTGCTGATCGCGTCGCAGGATCATGCGCTCGGTGCTTCTCTCGTATCCATTCGCCGCGACCGCCGCCTGCTCTCCGTCCATCGGCGCGAGCTGGCACCGACGTCTTGAACGCGTGCCTGTGCACCGCAGCAACGGGCTGCCGCGTTGCGACGCCGTGCGACGCCGGCGACGCACACCCGTGACGCGACGCGCGATCACTCGTTCGGTACGAACAGCATCTCGATCGAACGCACGAATCAATTGAAGCAACAGGTGATCGCGAATCTCCGCACCCGTACCGACGCCGTGCGTGGATTGACGATCTCCCTCGCAGCCCGTCGCTCCGTGGACGATTTCCGGCGCGATCCAGGCGGAACGCGCATTGCTAACTCCATCGCGTGCGCCGAGCGCTGCGTCTCTCCGATGTCGTCTTCCTCGCGTCTAGCGCGCTCTCCTGCGCTCGAACGGTCGTGCCGACCGCACCTCGCACGCGCTCCTGTGTCATCCCGCGATCGGAACCCGCGCTCTCACAGGGCGCGAACCTTGTGTGCGACGTCGACGGCTGGTGCCGGCTTCCTCCCGATGCGGACTCCGATGGCATCGGCCACGGCTCGAGGTACCTCGGCGTGCACGGCGTCGGTTCCGACTACTGGATCGTGGGCGCGACCGATGCCGATACGCTCGGCGTCGTCGTGAACCGTCGCGCGCTCGACTTCGTGCGCGCCGACGTCTTCGAGGCGCGACTCACCGCGGTGTGGGCGAACGCGCCTGACGACGTGTGGGCAGCCGGTGATGACATCGTCGTGCATTGGGACGGCGCGAACTGGGAACGCGCGGGGCCATCAGAGCGTGGCTTCGCACGCGACATCTGGTCGAGCGGTGGCGGCGACGTGTGGCTCGTTCGTGGCGGCATGCTGCTTCATCGCGTCGACGGCGCCTGGCAGACCGTTCACCCCGAAGCCGAGATCGACGCTTCGAGTTTCACCTGGTTGAGTGTCACCGGAACCGCCGCGGACGACGTGTGGATCACCGGAGGCACCGCCGGTTATTGGACCAACGGCGATCTCTACGTCGGGCACTGGGACGGCGAGCGTTGGTCGACCACGCGCGTCGGCCGC
>CBIHQZ010001005.1:0-3206 GCA_966212315.1 uncultured Myxococcales bacterium | reverse complement strand
CCAAGCTTCGCCTGCGCGAAGCTCGCGGTGACTGCGAGTTGCCTTCGATCTCTTCAGGAGTGACATCGCGAGCCCCACGAAGGTGAGCCTTCGGAGGTGTTGCCGTGGCTTCAGGGCATCTACTCGGGCTTGCGATTGTCGATCTGCGCGCGCTGCACGCCGCCCGAGTAGTCGACGTACACGGTCTTCACGTCGCTGAAGAAGTCGTATGGAGCCCATCCGCCGTCGCGATAGCCGTTACCGGTCGCTTTCACGCCGCCGAACGGGAAGTGCGACTCGGCGCCGATGGTGGGCGCATTCACGTACGTGACCCCCGCGTCGATGCGATCGATCGCGCGAAATGCGGTGTTCACGTCGCGCGTGTAGATCGCCGAGCTGAGCCCGTACTCCACGTCGTTGGCGACATCGATCGCGTCATCGAGCGACACGGCGTCGATCACCGCGAGCACCGGACCGAATGTTTCGGCGCGCGCAATCGTCGCGTCGCGCGCGACGCCGTCGATGACCGTCGGCGGATAGAACCAGCCCTTCGCGAGCGGGCCCGTCGACGGGATCTCGCCGCCGCACAACACGCGCCCGCCTTCGCGCCGTGCCGCTTCGACGAATGCATGAATGCGATCACGCTGCGCGCGCGACACGATCGGTCCGATGTCCGCGGTCGCGTCGTCGGCGTGTCCGATCGCGAGGTGGGCGACGCGAGCGAGCAATTTCGGAACGAGGGTCGCCGCGATTTCTCCGACCGCGATGAGACGCGACGTCGCGCTGGCGCGCTGACCCGCACTGCCGAATGCGCCCCACAGAATTCCTTCGACAGCGAGATCGAGGTCCGCGTCGGGCATCACGATGACGGCATTCTTGCCGCCGAGTTCGAGCGAAAGTCGCTTCGACGACTGCCCCGCTTCCGCCGCGATCTGCCGCCCCACCGCGATGCTGCCGGTGAACGACACGAGGTTCACGTCACGATGTGCGACGAGCGCTGCGCCCGCTTCGTCTCCGAGTCCGTGCACGACGTCGAGTACCCCGGCCGGGAGTCCCGCTTCCTCGAGCGCGGCTGCGAACGCATCGGCCGTGAACGACGCTTGTTCGGCCGGCTTCCACACCACCGCGTTGCCACATACGAGCGCAGGCAAGATCTTCCAGCTCGGGACCGCGACGGGGAAGCTCGCCGCCGTCACGATCGCGGCGATGCCGACGGGCCGCCGCACGGTCATGCCGAACTTGTTCGCCAGTTCGCTCGGTGCGGTGCGTCCGAAGAGTCGCCGTCCTTCGGTCGCTGCGTAGTACGCGGTGTCGATCGCTTCCTGCACGTCGCCGCGAGCTTCTTCGAGACGCTTGCCCATCTCGCGCGACATGCACTTTGCGATGTCGTCCTTGCGTCGATCGAGTACGGCCGCCGCGCGTTGAAGGATCTCGCCGCGAGCCGGCGCCGGCACCCCGCGCCACGTTTCGAACGCTTCACGCGCCGCGCGAACAGCACCGTCGACATCGGCCGCGCTCGATCGCGGTGCATGACCGACGAGCGAGTCATCCGACGGCGAGCGCACTTCCATCGTGCGTCCATCGCTCGCGAGCGACAGTGTCGATCCGATGCGATTGCGCAGCGTGGGCGTCATCGATCGCGTCGCTAGGACTTGTTGCCGCCCGATGGCTCGAAGGGATTGAACCCCGCGGGCATCGCGCCATTCGCGCCATCGATCGGCGCGCCCTGCACGGGACGGAATTCACCGAACGACGGCGGGGGAGGGGGGGCGGCGTTCTGCGGCGCCGACGGTGGCGAAGCGGGCGTGGCCGGGAGCGATTGCGTGGCGGCCATCGGATCCGCTGGGGCGGTCTGCGGTGACGGGGGCATCGCCGGCGCGGACTGCGCAGGATTCGACGGCGGTGCGAACGGCTGCTGGATCACCGGCTTCGCGGGCGGAGCGGTTGCGGCCGGCGGCGGCGAGTCGGGCTGTGCGACGGGCGCCGGCGGAAGCGGCCCGGATCCACCCGGCGCGATCGGCGAAAAGGCGGCCGCGGGATTCGGCGACTGCACAGGCGCGCTGCTCGCCGCGGCCCCACCCGGTAGCGACCGTGCGTTCATCGGCGCCAGCCACGTTTCGCGGCCATCGTCGAATCGCACGCGCATCATCGCGCCTGCTGCCGAGACTTCGAGCACGGTAGCGGGTTCGTACGGACCTCCGAGCCACGATGCCGCGATGCGCTGACCGGACGTAAAGGCGCTCATGAGTTCGATCGACCTCCGGCGCGAAGACTACACCGCACGTGCTCGGACTCGCACGCGACGCTTGACGTAAGGCGGCGAAGAAGGCGGACTGTACGGCAATGGAATCGAAATCCCGTTCGGCAGCTCTCCCGTCGCTGACCGTTCTCTTTCTTTCGGTCGTCCCTGCCATGGCTCTCGCGCGGTGCGGCATCTGGCCGACGTTCCCGGAGCGTGACAGCGGAACGCTCGATGGCGGCGGCGACGGCGGGATGATGACCGACGGACGCGTCGATGGAACTTCGCCCGTTGATGTCCGCGACGTTGCGAGTGACATCACGCGCGACGCAGGAAACAGCTTCGGCTTCATGTCCTGCACGACGCAGCCGAGCGCCGGACCGTTCGCGATCTCGGCGGTTGCGACGGCGCCGAGCGGCACACGCGATCTCGCGTTCGACGGAAGCATGGGCTTCGTGACCGCGACGACGGACATCCTCCGCTTCGACACCGGCGGCACGAGCATGCCGATTCCGGGCGGATCGCTCGGTCTGCCGGCGCGGAGCATCCGGTTCCTCCCTGACGGATCGATCGCCGCGGTCACGACCGAGCCAGCACTGCGCGTGTGGTCGGCGACGACCATGACGGTATCGACGGTCGGCACCGGCTTCTCGTACCTGAACGGCCTCGCCGTCGATCCGAGCGGCGCGATGTATTTCTCGGACACTGCATTGACCGGCGCGATGCCGGCAATTCGGCGCGCTACCACCGATGGCATGGTCGCGATGGTCACGTCCGCGATTCCCGTTCCCACCGGCCTCGCGCTCACGCCCGACAACCGCCACCTCTTCGTGGGGTCGGCCGGTCATGGCGTCTACTACGTCGACCTCGCGGCCGACGGCAGCGCAGTGGGCACGCCGCACATGTACCTCTCCGAAGTCGCGAATGCGTACGGCATCGCATTCGACGAATGCGGATACCTCTATGTCAGCGACGCGGACCGCAGCCG
>CBIHQZ010001004.1:0-3212 GCA_966212315.1 uncultured Myxococcales bacterium | reverse complement strand
CGTCGGTCGCGGCCGCGATCTGTTAACGCGCTGCAAAGCGTTCGATGAACGCGCGCTCGCCCGGGTCGATCTCGCCGTCGGCCACCACCACGCTCACCAGCGCGAGCATCATCGCGCGCGTGTCGTACGCGGGCGGCGCCGGCACCGGCAGGCGCATCCCGGCACCGAGTGTTTCGGGCGCGCGGCTCTCGCGTTGTTCGCGCACGTTGCCGCCACCGCCTTTGTTCGCGCCGCCGCGACCGCCGTGTCGATTGAAGAGGGTGTGCATCGCGGCGAAGGACGTCTCGATCACGTCGCGTCGCACGATCGATGCGAGGACGCCGTCGATTGTTCCAGCGGTGAAATTGCTGGCGACGAACCCGAGCACGTCGCGTTCGTGTTCTTCGAGTGCGAAGCGCAGCAATGCGCGTTCGACCGCGCCGCGATCACCGAGCGGCTCGGGATTGCGCGCGAGGTCCTGCCGCGCCCGCGTGCCGCACTGGCCGCATGCGTGCGACTGCACTTCGATCTCCATCAACGCATGCGCGCAGCCGGGGCACTTGCCCGTACCGCGTGCGCGGATGTCGCTCGCGCCGGGACCCGCCGTCACCTGCGCGCGCCACCAGGCCGAACAGAGACGACAGCGCGCGTCGGCGGCGATGCCCAGCGACGCGGCGACGTCGTTCGGATCGTACAGCTCGATGACCGAGCCTTCGCAGAGGCAGATCGGGCAGTCCGCGAGGATCTCGAATTGCGAACCCACGGCGGCACGATAGCGCACCCGTTCGCGTGCGACACGCGCCGCGTCGCTACAGCGCGGCCGGCGGGTTGCCCATCTCGGCCGCGTGATAGACCACCGAGCCTTCGCCCGACGATCCATCGGCGCGCAGCGTCTGGATGCGCACTTCGAAGTGAAGCGGCAGACCGCTCGTACGGCGGATCTCTTCGACGAGCCGCGCGGCGCCCATACGGATGAGCGGTGCGGTGAAGAATCGTTTCACCGTCTCGATCGATCGTTCGCCCGGCTGATCGGCCCATCGCACCGTCACCGTGAATCGCAGCACCGCCGCGCCGCTGCGCACGACGCTGTTGAACCGCGCGCCCTCGGTCGGAACGTTGGTGATCGCGAGCGGCTCGTCGATGCGGTCGATGGTCGGTTCGTCCTCGCGCGCGTTCGGAAACGACGGGAGATCATCGACCCCGCCGACTGCGAGCATCGCGGAGATCTCTTCGCTCGGTGCACACTGACCTTGCCGGCAGAGCGAGACCTCGTCGCCGACCCGCGCTTCGATCCCGCGTTCGCGCACCATCATCCGCGCCGCGCCGTCGAGCACCACGATGCCGAGATCGGGTCGCACGTCGCGCGCAGTGGCCGAGCCTTCGCCGACGCGCTCGGTGTAGCGCAGCGTCCATCCGGTATGCGCGGGCGGCGGGGGCGGGCGCGGCGCGCTGCACCCGGCGAACGCGGTGAGCGAAAGGACGACCGCGGACGAGACAACGCGACGCGAGTGCATGCCGGGAGAGTGCGCAAGCGGCGGCACGGGGGCAACGCGGAACGGCCGCGTCGATGGCGTCGGCGTCAGGGCACCGTGAAGTCGAACGTATCGCGCACGGTCCCGCGCTCGTCGATGGTTTCGCCGTGCATCGTGGTGCCGTTCAACGTGAACACCACCGCGTGGAACCAGGCGCCCGCGGCCTGTCGCAACGGCACTTCGGACGGATGACTCGCGACCCCCGCGTTCACGTCGCCGATCGCGCCGCCGCCACCGCCGCTCACGATGTACGTCGTTCCGTTCACGACGAAGCGTTCGTAGCCGTGCATGTGGCCACTCAGCACCAACGGGATGCGATGCGACGTCATCAACGGCGCGAGCGCGGTGCGAATGTCGACCCGCGGATCGACGTCGCCGAGCGTGTACACGGGACGGTGGAAGTACAGCACGCTGAAGCGATAGCCCGGCTCTGCCTCCACGCGGTCGAGCGTGTTCATCAGCCATCCGTATTGCGGCGCGCCCATCGTGAGATCGCTCTGCGTGTCGAGCGAGAAGAAGTGAACACCACCCGTCTCGTAGTGATAGCGGGAGTCGTTGCCGTCGGACGAAGCGGGCGTGAAGAGCCGCTGGTAGTAGTCGACGTACTCGAGGTCGTTCAGTTCGTTCTCGTGGTTGCCCACGCACGGAAAGATCGCCCCCTGCGCGAGCAGCGGTCGCATCATGCCGAACCACGTCTGCCAGGATTCGAGCACCGACGAGTAGTACTGCATGTCGCCGAGATGCACGGTGAACTCCGGGTTGTGCGGGAGCGCGTGCTGCAACACCCCTTCGGTGTGCATCAGCACCGGGTTCGTATCGCCGATCGCGATGAACGAAATGGGCGTGGTGTGATCGCTCGCTTCGTGCGCCGTGCAGAAGCGTCCGGCGCCGGGATAGCCGGTTACTTCGTAGCGGTAGCAGGTTGCGGGCGAGAGGCCGGCGAGGTCGACTTCGTTGATGGCGTACGTCCCCGCGAGATCGGGGACCGGCACGATCGACACGCCGACGCCGTAGCCGGTGGTGACTGTCGTTTCGCGTGAGCTGCCCGTCGCCGATTGCATCGCGCCGCCCGACTCGGGTGCATACGTGATCGCCACCGAAGCCGGCGTTGCGCGCGATTCCCAGCGCACACGCGCGTGGGTGGTGTCGATCATCTGAACCCACGGACCTTTCGACGGCGACGGGTCGAGCCAGAGCGTGTCGGGCGCTGCATCCCGGGCATCGGTCGCGTCGACGCGTGAGCCGGTGTCGATCATGGCGTCGACCGCATCCGCAGGCGCATCGAACGCGGCATCCGATGAGACGAGGGCGCGCCCGGTGCAGCCCGTCGATGCGAACAACAAGACGAGAACGGTTCGTACCGACGAAGGGGTGCGCACGCCGCGAGTCTCGCGCACTCGCGATCGCACGGACGGGCGAATCGAGGGCGCCCGGTCGGGTCCGATCACCTGTCGCGATCCGAGACACCTGTCCGGCATCGCGACGGCACCGCCCCGGCCATGGCGACGAGGGCCACTGGACACCCGATGGAAGCGCGTGAAATACGGGCGTCGCGAGAACGAGATCGTCGCGCACGATCGTTGCTCTGCACTCCTCCGCACGCGTCGCCCCACCTCGGGCATCGGACGCGTGATCCGACCGATCGATCCAAGAACCGTTTCCGGGAGCACCTCATGGCAGTCGCAGATCTGAACCCCCCCA